>CAMPIG010000453.1 GCA_946886255.1 uncultured Cellvibrio sp.
GTCGGCACGGTGACCATTAATGTGGTGGAAGGCAGCTACGTTGAAGTCTCGGAAGGCGAGAATAACCGTAGCTTGGCGGTGGTGATGAACCAGGCGTGTGCTGCCTTGCGTGAAGATTCCGACAGCGAGCAGGGGGCAGGCCGCCGCAACCTGTTGGAGCGCTGTAATGCGTTGGAAGAAATGGCGACCAACAATCCGGACTCGGTAAATAACGCGCTGAACCAAATTGCGCCGGAAGAAACCGTCGCACTCATGCGGGTGTTATCGGAAGCCAACCGCTCGCAAACCGCCGCTGTGTCACAACGCATCGGGCAATTACAAGCGGGCAATAATGCGTTTACCTTTAACGGTATGGCATCGCGCCATCACGGGCAAATCAGCGGCGGCGCAGCGGGTGATGGCGAACCCATCTGGTCGGCCATCGGTTTCTTTATCAGCGCGCAATACGAAGCGGCCGAGCGCGATGGTAGTGAATACGAATCCGGTTACGACTCTGACGGTAATACCCTAACCGCCGGTGTCGATTATCGTGTAAGCGAAAAACTGGTGATGGGTGCAGCAGTCGGCTATACGCAAAACGAACTGGATTACAGCTTCCAGGGTGGCAGCCTCGACAGCGAAATTACGTCGTTTATTTTCTTCGGCGCCTATAACTGGGATCGCCTGTCGCTGGAAACCCAGCTGGGTTATGCCAGTACAGAATTCGATTCAATACGTCACGTTGCCTATGGCGAAGGCGAAACCTCGGTTGATGACACCATGTATGGCTACACCGAAGGCGAGCAGCTGTTGGTGAATGCGCAATTGCAATGGGAATGGAGCCGCAATGCATTAACAGTGTATCCCTTCGCGCGTTTTGATTACCTGAAGAATGATGTGGATGGCTACGGCGAAACCGGCGAGACGGGCTTGCCGATGATTATCGGTTCGCAATCTACCGATCAATTAACCCTGGGCGCCGGTGTGCAAACTACCTATGTGCTGAATCAAAACTGGGGTGTACTCATTCCCATGGCGCAGGTGACGCTGTTGAGTGAAGTCAGTTCCGGTTTTGATCCGGTGGCTGCGCGTTTCGCCTACGACCCGGACCCGAACAACACTTTCACCCTGCGTAATGATGGTGAAGATCGTGCCTACTCACAAATTGCTGTTGGTTCCTCCGCTATCTTCAAAGGCGGTGTCTCCGGGTTTTTCCAATATCAACAGGTGGTGGGTTACGACAACCTGACCGCTTATCAGGTACAGGCAGGTATTCGCTATGAATTCTAAGTTATCGAACGTCTGGCCAATGACGACAAAAAAATCCTGGATGGCATTGCTCTTCGTCGGACTCTTTACGCTGGCCGGTTGTGGTGGCGGTGGTTCTTCCGAAGCTTCGTTGAATAACGATTTGCCGTCACCGGTACCGGGCGGTGTTGATGATGACGGTGTAACACCGGGCCAAAATGGCCAGCCACCGGCCGACACAGATGAGCTTGCGCTCTTGCCGAAGGTCAGTGTCAGCGAACGGCAATTTGCCGACCCCAATGTGTTGCTCACACTGGACGGCACGGTTGAAGCCGCCGAAGGTGCAGAAATAGTACGCACGCTGTGGGTTCAAGTAAGTGGGCCGACTGTAGATATTCCTTCGCCACTGTCACTGCGGAATTTAATACTGATGCCGGATGTGACCACCGCCGTGCAATTGGAATTCCGCCTGGTGGCGCTGGACAGCGAAGACCGTATTAATTCCGCGACCACCTCCGTGCTGGTTAAACCGGTACCGACCTTTGTTAAGGTGATTGGCGGTGTATTTAATGAGGCCGATGGTGAAGCGGTTTTCGCTATACGTTTGAATGCTGCCAGCACAACTCCCGTGAGTGTTGCTTACATTACCCAGGACGGAAACGCCGACAGTGAAACCGATTATGTGTTTACCTCAGGTGAGGTGATATTCGAGCCGGGTGAAGTGATGAAGGAAGTTTCGGTTGCATTGATCGATGACACCATCAGTGAGGACAGTGAAAGTTTCAGTCTGCGCGTCACCGCGATCAATGGCGAAGAAACCCATGCAAATGTGGGCGTCGCGATTATTCGCAATGGCGCCGAGCCGCAACTGACGCAGCAACTGGCATTTACTGACCCTGGCCCGGTGACAATTTATCTGGATGATGAATACACCAATCCCATTAGCACGGAGGTCCCATCACCTGGTACTGGCGACATTATGTATTCATCGTCCAATACTGAAGTGGCTACCGTGGACGCGAATGGCATGGTAACTGGTGTTGGTTTAAGTGATGGGCCGATAACGATCACCGCAACGAAGTTGGCAGACGATATGTATTTGTCAGTTAGTGCGAGTTATGAGCTACAAGTAGTATCCCGCGGCGCGGCGCCGGAAATCAGCATCGAACCCGGTGATGGGGTATCGATTGAATTTGGACAAACATTGGATTTAACCGGTTTTGCGTTTGATCCGGAAGATGGGCGTTTACCCACTGAAGAACAAATTGCCGAAAGTTCTGCAACAGGTCAACCGATTATGTCGTTGACCTGGGAATCTGATTTGGCTGGCTTTCTCGGTTATGGTGATAGCCTTGATACTGATACCTTGAGTATGGGCACCCATGTCATCACCTATTCAGCAACGGACAGCGATGGTAATACCGGCACTGGCAGCATTCGTGTGCTGGTGGGTAATATTGCACCGCTCGCTGGCATTGAGACATCGTCAACTTATTGTCCTGATGTAGAAGATGTCGATAACTGCTACGACTCATCGAATATCATTGATTCGAATTTAAGTACGGCATTGGGCGGGCAAACCAGTTGGACCCATACGCAAGGTGAATTCCCGTCGGATATTGAGCTGTTCTGGTCATTGGCAACAATCAACACCGTCGACATCTATACAACAGAGGGATTTCCGATAGCTGATTACGATATTCTGGATTCAGGTGAAGTGTTGTTGGAATCTGTGAGAGGCAACACCGAAATTTACCGTTCTCACCCGATTCCGGAAACAACGACCTCACAATTAACGATCAGGGTTTTGGCAGGACCGGAAAATCAACCGGGGTACGGTCGCATTAATGAAGTGGTTGTATTCGGAGAATCTGAATCATTTTCCTCAGCAGCGGCGGTAATGCCACCAGCAGTGACGGAATAAACCGCAGGCATTAAAAAATCCCCGGCAGGCAAAACCTTCCGGGGATTTTTTATTGTGTCGGATGAATACTTACAAAACTGCTGTACAAACCATCCACATCATACGTTGCAATTTCAAATTCATAATCACCTTGTAAATAATCAAAATAATAGGTATCGGTAAAACCGCTGTCGATATTGACGGTGGTGAAGTTTTCAGCGGATTTTAATTTGTAACGCAATTCATAACCGCCAATATCTCTGATATCCAGATGATCGCCATTCTCTCGCTGTGTCGGTATCGACCAATAAATCACTGCCGGGCCATCAAGTGGCCCCGTTTGCTGCATGACTGACGAAGATTGGCTGGACGATGCAGAAGATATCACTGCTGATGAAGACGTCACGGCTGCCGGAGCTGACGATGCTTGAACAGACGAACGCTGACTGGATGAGGACGAGGATTGCATGCCGGGTTTGGGGATGGAATCAGGCGATTGAATGGATTGCGAACTGACCGTATTGGATTGGGTATTGTTGTTATTGTTGGTCGATCCCGACGCGCCGCCCCCACATGCCGCCGTCAACAACGGCGCAATAAATGCCATGACCAGCGTTGTCTTACGTAACTTGCGTTGCCAGGTCAGGCCGCTGTCCAGTTGCGAGCGGTTAATAAAACCTAA
>CAMPIG010000454.1 GCA_946886255.1 uncultured Cellvibrio sp.
AAATCAAAACCCATCAAATACAAAATACAAAATCCAACGGGAAACAACACCGCACCCAACAGCGGCGAACCGGTTTGCACTGAAACCGTAACAGCAAACACCGCCGCAATGGCCAGAATAGCGCCCGCCATATAGGCCCGGATCAACGCATCACGCGTGGCCATATAAATTTTGGACTCACCGGCATCCACCATTTTGGTAACAAATTCTGAGGGGACAAGATAGGACATAGGGCACTCTCTCAAGAACAGATTTATCGATATACATGACGAAAAGCAATTTCTGCCTGATAGGCTTTTCGCAATATCTGTGCCTGATTCTTGGAGGTGTTTTGTATCTCTTTGTTTAAGTTGAAGTTTTTATTTTTAATGGGGCAGATTACTGGGATATGCATTATTTTGATGCGCTAAAACATTTGAATGCTAAGTGCGTGACTTTAAATGGTGCGATTAACTAGCCCTAAAACGGTGCTAAATTTTCTGCGTTAGATATTTATTGCTTTAATTAGGTGCGAAATTATTTGCGGCTGCGCGATGTGAGTTTGTTATCAGGACAAGGTTTCGAAACCTTGTCCTGATAACAAACGGATTAAGACCCCAAGGTTAACGGATAAAACCCTAGGGTTAGTCATCTTCTTCCCGCGTCACCAACTGCTCCAACCCCACCCCAGGGTCCTCCTCACCACACGCCGCCACATCCGCCGGACTCCCTGCCTCAGCTTCATGGTGGGTCAACACCATATCCCGATGCTCCGCATCAGTCCGGCGGCTTTTTTTATCCACCTGCGGGTGTTCCGGTGCGTTATTCTCAAGTTGCTTGCTCATACATCCTCTCCTGTGAAATCAAGTCAGATCAACATCAGCTCCGCTCGACTGGGCAATGAGCTTGGCTGTGCTGATCACACCAAGATGGGTCAAACCTTGGGGAAAATTACCTAATTGAACCTGACGTCCTGGATCATATTCTTCCGCCAACAGCCCCACATCATTGGCCAATCCGAGGAGGCGTTCGAACAGGGTCTCCGCATCCTTTTGCCGGCCGCTCAGGCAATAGTTGTGGACGAGCCAGAAAGAGCACGCCAGAAATACCCCTTCGTCATTCGCCTGGTCGCCGGTTCGGTAACGTCGCACCAGACCCTCTTCACACAGGTCACGTTCGATGACCTTTACTGTGGCAAGCATGCGCGGATCATCAGCCGGTAAAAATCCCACCATGGGAATCATCAACAGGCTTGCATCGACGTCCGGGGCACCATAACGCTGCGTAAAATGGCCGCCTTCTGCATCGACACCGTGTTCAAGGATATCTGCGCGTATCTCATCGCGTAGATGTCGCCAATTGTCCAACGGGCCATCGAAACCAAACTGCTCGGCATCCTTGATGCAACGATCAAAGGCTACCCAGCTTAAGACCTTGGAATGGGTCAAATGATCACACAGGGTGCGAAACTCCCAGATGCCGGTATCGGGCTTGCGCCAGCGAGTTTCCAGGTGGCTCATGATCTCGCACTGCAAGGCCCAGATCTTATCGCTCAGGTCGAGCCCATGTTTACGCGCCAGGTGCAAGATCTCCATCAGCTCGCCGCGCACATCCAATTGGTACTGGCGGCTGGCAGCATTGCCCGCGCGTACGGGTCGGCTACCGACATAACCTGGCAACCAGTCAAGTTCCTCCTCAGGCGGAGCCACGGTGGCTTCAACGGTATACAAGGCATGCAGCGGTTCGTCGTGCAGATCCATGACCTTCAACAGCCAGTCGCGCCAGTGGCAAGCTTCTTTACGAAACCCTTCGTTTAATAACACCGCCAGCGCGAAGGCGGCGTCGCGCAACCAGCAAAAGCGATAATCGTAATTGGCAGCGCCTCCTGGGACTTCCGGTAACGACGTGGTAGGGGCTGCGACCATGCCACCGGTCGGTATATAGATCATCGCTTTGAGTGTGATCAGCGAACGCTTGACCTCGTTTTCCCAACGGCCGCGATACTCACAGCGGGAAATCCAGTCACGCCACCAATTGGCGCAAGCCAGGATCGTCTCCTGCGGGTTTGGCAGGGAAGGCTTCTGGCGATCGGCGTCGCTATAACTCAACACAAACCAATGCTGCTCACCGGCGGCGATGACAAAACCTGCTTGGGCGCTGGCATCGTCGTGGGTCAAGGGGACATCGCTGTGGAGAAAAAGCCGTTGTTCCAGACATTTGAAGATGAGCTGTTCCGCGTCCTGTTTCACTGTGGGGGTGTGTTTGCCAAAGTGAAAACGCGGGTTGCAGTGCATTGCCATGTTCACTGTGCCGCTGATGCCTTCGACGATCCGCACGATATGACATTCCTGATCCACGGGCATGGCATCGAGAATACGCACCCGACCGCTAGCCGTTTCGAAGTGGGTTTCTAACACCAACGTATCCAGTTGGTAATGGCGCTGGCTATCAACCAGCGCATCCCGTGGGGCAATAGACCAACGGCCATGACGCTCATCCCCCAGCAATGCGCTGAAGCAGGCGGGCGCGTCGAAGCGGCCGGGGCAGAACCAATCGATACTGCCGTCGCGCGCGACCAGGGCGGCGCAGTGGAGATTGCTGAGCAAGGCATAATCTTCGATAGGTTTGGACACATTATTTCCTTTTCGTTGATAACATTTAATCAATAAAAAATGCCAGCACCAGACCAAGGGTGATGAACAGCAGTAACAGCCCGAGCAGTGTTTGGCGGTGAATGCTCAACCAATACTGCAGGCTCCAGTTGGTGGCCCGGTCATCAAAGCGACCATGACTGGCAAAGTCACCGGGCACTGGGGTAAACAGGTTGTCGTCCCGCTGCGCCGCCGGTGGCGGAACCGAGAGATCCATCTGGCCGGTAAAGCCTTGACGGGCCGCCATACGATCTGCCAGCCCCGGAAAGAGTTTGTTCCCGATAATGGTTTTCAGGGCAGGGAAGCCGACATAGAGCTCCCGCCGCCGATGCTTCGCCGCCCACACAATTGCTTTGGCGGCCAGCTCCGGCTGGAAGATCGGCGGTAGTGGTTGGGGCTGTGCTGACATACGGTGACGAGCCCACTGGAACTGCGGTGTGTTGAACGCCGCGAGCTGCACCATGGTGAGATGGATCGGGCTGCGCTCATAGATCAGTTCGACGCGCACCGAGTCGGTAAAGCCGCGCACAGCAAATTTTGCCGCGCAGTAGGCGGATTGCAGGGGAATACCGCGATACGCCAGCGCCGAGCCAACCTGGACGATAGTGCCGCGATTATGTATGCGCATGCGTTTCAGTGCGGCGAGTGTGCCGTGGACGGTGCCTAGATAGCTGACTTCGGTAACCCGCCGATACTCCTCGGCGGTCATCTCAAGGGCACGTGACAAGACCGTCACCATGGCGTTATTGACCCACACATCGATAGGGCCAAATTCTTCTTCGACGCGGGCGGCAGCCTGGTTAACCTGCTCGGCATCAGCGACGTCTACCGGAATAACCAAGGCTTTTCCACCCAGGGCCGTAATCTCATCGGCGGCGGCCTGTAACCGCTCGGCACAGCGGGCCAGAAGCGCAACAGCGGCACCTTCTTTGGCAAAGGCCAGGGCGGTGGCCCGACCCACACCTGCAGAGGCGCCGGATACCACCACTATCTGGGCGCGTGTTTTTTTCATGAAAGCGTTGCCTGACTGATCACGAATATTCGCGTTGCCCCAAAAATTAACCGGGTCGAGGACATCTCGGCCCGGTCGTGCGGCAATGGAAAAGCAGTACGATTAATCGTCGTATTTATCCATCAACTTTTTACACTCTTTGTGTTTGTCTTTGTAACGGTCTTC
>CAMPIG010000455.1 GCA_946886255.1 uncultured Cellvibrio sp.
CGCCTTTGGGGATACGCACATTCAGGGTGTGTTCTGTTAGCGACATCCGCCCCTGGTCGTCGAGTTGGTGAGTTTGCAGCGTGAGGGTTTTGATTGCGCCCTGATAGGTATCAGCGAGATTAATCTGAATCTTGGCGTGCCGGTCCTCGCCGCGCTGCTGAAAACCACCGGCGCGCCGACCCTGGCCGAATAGATTGGCAAAAAAATCACTGAAATCTGCCGTGTCTGCGCCGCTGAAGCCCCGCCCGCTATATTCGTAGCCCGCATCCCAATTATCACGATCCCAATTGGGGGGTGGATGGAACTCCTGACCGGGTCGGTAGCCTTGGCCTATCTGATCATAAGCGGCTCGTTTTTCGGGGTCGCTTAATACATCGCGAGCTTCGTTTACCTCCCGCATATGTTTTTCTGCATTCTTTTCTTTGCTCACGTCCGGGTGATATTTGCGCGCGAGTTTACGATAGGCTTTTTTGATATCCTCTGCCGTGGCAGTTTTGGGCACACCGAGTATTTGGTAATAATCTTTGAATTCCACTGAAGAGCTCCTGCAATGATCAAAACCGGGTTGGACTATCATGCTGCGGTGAGCATAAAGTAAGGATTTCGTTGCGTTCTAGTTTAGCGTGAATTTTTATTGAGCAGGTTTGCGCCGGATCAAAAAAATTCCTGACTCTTGGCAGATAGTACCCACATGTGTTGGCTAACGAATAGATGTCAGCGCGCCATCCTGTAGGATGGGCAGGTATCGATAACAAAAGGAGAATCATTTGAGTGAATCAACCATGAAGATCAGTCCACTGGCCGGTCATATTGCACCGCCGGACATTCTGGTCAATGTGGCCAAACTGGTCACAGCGTATTACAGCGAAATTCCCGACGTATCGGTTCCCGGTCAAGATGTGGCTTTTGGTACCTCCGGCCATCGGGGATCATCATTTGATAAAACATTTAATGAATATCATGTGTTGGCGATTACCCAAGCCATTTGTTTATATCGAAAAGAGCAGGGGATTGATGGCCCGCTTTTTATCGGTATTGATAGTCACGCTTTGTCCGAGCCAGCATTTGTGAGCGCGCTGGAAGTGTTGGCGGCTAATGAGGTGGAGGTGATGATGTCCGCCGGTGGCGAATATGTGCCGACGCCAGCCATCTCTCAGGCCATTCTGGTTTACAACCAGGGGCGCACCAAAGGGCTAGCCGACGGTATTGTTATTACACCATCGCACAACCCACCGAATGGCGGCGGTTTTAAATACAATCCGACTAATGGTGGCCCTGCGGATACCGCCATTACCGGATGGATAGAAAAACAAGCCAACCTATTTTTGCAGCAAGGATTGCAGGGTGTTAAGCGCATCCCCATCGAGCGTGCATTACGCGCATCAACAACACACACTTACGATTTTTTAAATAACTATGTTAATGATGTGGGCAATGTCATTGACATGGAGGCTATTCGCAACGCCGGTGTGCGCATGGGTGTTGATCCGCTCGGCGGCGCCGGCGTGAATTATTGGGGTGCTATTGCCGAACGTTATCGTCTCGACCTTACTGTCCTGAATAAAACGGTCGATACAACATTTCGTTTCATGACGGTAGATTGGGATGGAAAAATTCGCATGGATCCATCCTCACCCTATGCGATGAATGGATTGATCGGATTAAAAGATCGTTTTGATATTGCGTTTGCCTGTGATACCGATCATGACCGCCACGGCATTGTGACAAGCAGCGTGGGTTTAATGCCGCCGAATCATTACCTGTCTGTCGCCATTGATTATTTATTTCAGCATCGCCCTGAGTGGAGTAAAGCCGCTGCTGTAGGTAAAACGTTAGTAAGTAGCCAGATGATTGACCGCGTGAGCGCTGGCATCGGCCGTAAAGTATTGGAAGTGCCCGTGGGTTTTAAATGGTTTGCGCAGGGCTTGCAGGATGGCTCGCTCGGGTTCGGCGGCGAAGAAAGCGCAGGCGCTTCATTCTTGCGTCGCGATGGTCGCGTTTGGACAACGGACAAAGATGGTTTGGCACCGGCATTGTTATCTGCTGAAATTATTGCGCGCACCGGGCGCGATCCGGGCGAATGTTATCAACAACTGATACAAAAATACGGCGAGCCGGTGGCGGATCGTGTTCAAGCTGTTGCGAATGCGGAACAAAAATCCAAGTTATCCAAACTCTCACCGGAACAAGTCACATCGACATCCCTGGCGGGTGAAGAAATCACTGCTGTATTGACCAAAGCGCCGGGCAATAATGCGTCCATCGGCGGATTAAAGGTGGTTACTGAAAATGGCTGGTTTGCGGCACGACCTTCAGGTACTGAAGATATCTATAAAATTTATGGTGAGAGTTTTAAAAGTGAAACGCATCTGCGAGATATCCTAAACGAAGCACAAACTATTGTTGATGCTGCATTAATATAATCCATGTGAGCTGATGGTAAAAAAGCCTGCTATTAATATTAATGGCTGGCTTTTTTATCATCCCAAAGCAGTGTCCAACACCATCATCAACACAAAACCGAGCATTAATCCAGCCGTTGCAAAACGTTCATGACCTTTGCGATGGGACTCGGGGATAATCTCATGACTGATAACAAACAACATGGCACCGGCAGCCAGCGCCAATCCCCACGGTAAAAACTGCGCAGAGGTGGTTACGATGGACGCGCCTACCACTGCACCGACCGGCTCAATTAAACCTGATGCACACCCGATCAGAATTGCGCTTAAGCGCGAATAACCAGCGGCAATCAGCGCTACGGCCACAACTAAACCCTCGGGTATATCCTGAATCGAAATGCCGGTTGCCAGAGCGCTGGCACCAAGCGCATCGCTACCGCCAAATGCCACCCCTATTGCCAAGCCCTCCGGCAAATTGTGTAAGCAAATTGCAAAAACAAATAACCAGGTACGCCGCAAAGATCGCGCTTTAGCGCCTTCGGGTCCTTTAATGAAATGCTCGTGCGGCAGGATGTGATCGATGAACAACAACAGAGTGCCTCCGATCAAGGTACCTGCACCGACAGTCAGGCTTGCGAGCCACGTCGAAGAACCGAGTTGCTCCGCCGCTTGGAGGGCCGGAATGATCAATGAAAATGCTGTTGCGGCCAGCATGACACCCGCGCCAAAGCCCAAGAAGGTATCAATGAGTTTTTCAGATAAACGACGCGAAAAAAGCACGGGAAAGGTACCGAGTGCGGTGGCACCGGCTGCGATTGAGCCGGCAAGCAGCGCATCCGCAACGCGGGGATCATGAAACAGCGTAGCGAGCCACACCTCATGGCCTAAGGCAAACGCGCCACCCACCAGGATGACAACACCAAGCAAACATCTGGGAGTTAAAGAAGCTATCACTTGAGTATTCATATCGATTCTTGTGTTTGGGCAACCATCTAATAGCGACAGTAAAACTGATTTCTAAATTCAATTCCTATAATGGTTGCAAACGAGAATCATTGCTATTTAAATTAATTTACATCTCTGATTTGTTTAGGCAATGAATGTAAAAGATAAAAAATTAATCGTTGACACATAGTTCCACATTAGCAAATTTAGGCGGATATCTCTTCTTTCCTCCTACTTAATTGCGATTAGTTATGATAAATATATTCTTATACGCGAAATGGTCGTTAACACAATATTAGGTGCTATTTTTTTACTGGTGATGTATTTTCATCTTTGCAAAGGGAAATTTTTATCTTATAGTCACAAAGATAATATGCTATAAAAGTAGCCGTGAAGCTTTCGGGCTTTCATATATTGGCACCGTTGACAGCGCTGTCATTAAAGAGTAGTTTTGCTGCAC
>CAMPIG010000456.1 GCA_946886255.1 uncultured Cellvibrio sp.
ACTGCAGGCTGCGCGCAAAATCCTGCTTTTGTTGTTCCGCCGGAGTCTCGTTGGCGGGATGGCCGAGATCCCAATAGTTATCCAGGCCGATGATATCGACGTAGTCGTCCCCGGGATAGCCGTAAAAATAATCGCGTTTGAAGTTATTGATGTCCGTGCGGCTGCGGTCGGGTGAAAAGGCATAGATCAGGTTATGTACCTTTTTTTCGTCGCGCAGGTATTCCACGGTAAAGCGCCAGAGCGCGATGTAATCCGTCTCGCCGGCGTGGCCTTTGCCCCACCAGAACCAGTCACCATTATGCTCGTGCCAGGGGCGAAAGATGATGGGAATGTAGTGCTTTTCACCTTGTTCATCGGTCAGTGCCAACTGTTCATTGAAAGCGACGAAGGCATTGAGGTACGCCTTGAGCCGGTCGTGCTTGCTGCCGCCGGGAATAATCTCCGCCACGGTAGAGCGGGTATCCCAGGCATTGCCGCCGGTAGCCGGGCTGTTCATATGCCAGCTGATGGTGATCACCCCGCCACGCTGGTAGGCCGCCTGAATCCAGTGGCGCATGCGCTCGAAGTTGACCTTGTCGAGATTTTCCTGCGCACCCAGTTCGAGGTTGCCGATCTCCCAGCCATAGAGTGCGGGATGGGAGCCTGTCACATCGCGGGCATCGGAGCGATCTTCGTCGCCTTCCCACAGCACGCCATAAGCCAGCGCATCCTGATGACCGAACAGCAAATGTTCCGGGCTTAAACGGTGCAGGTTTGCATAGAGCGCGCGGGTTTGCGTGGTAGCTTTTGCATCCACCAGCGACACAGACGCAGCCGCCTGTTCCGGGCTGGGATCAGCGCAAGAAATAAGGATAGAGAGGCTCGCCAGGGCGAGAAACCAACGAATGAATAAACAGGGTTGCCATTTAGCAGTTGCAGTGTGCGTTTTGATCATGGGCAAACTCACGCAGATAGTTATGTTTAATATTCTCCAAAGGTGTG
The DNA here is from genome assembly GCA_946886255.1 of uncultured Cellvibrio sp. The sequence continues at coordinate 982 of CAMPIG010000456.1, forward strand.
CTTTATGATTTTTTTCCGGGGATGCGCACAATAAATTCCACGGCTTGGTCTGCTGTTGGTTGCCCATACTACCAGCAAGGGCGAGATGCAGCGCCAGCGAAATTGCTAAAAGTTTTTTCGCCGCTCGCTGTGTATTTTTCGCTTGAGCGGGCTCGTTGAATTCCGTAGCCTTGCGGCTTTCACCTGCGGATAACCCCATGGAATTCACCTTTCCCGCCATCGGTATCGTCCACTCCTGCTTCAAGGAAAAGTTTGGCATCCCCCGCCAGCCGGGTTTAGTACCGCTGGCACGTGCACAACTGGAATTACTCCCGCCCTATGATGATTCCGCCGCGCTGGATGGCCTGGAAAGCTGTAGCCATCTTTGGATTCAATTTGTCTTTCACGCCAACCGTCGCGAAGATTGGAAACCCAGGGTCAAACCGCCGCGCCTCGGTGGCAACAAAAGCCTCGGCGTCTTCGCCACCCGTTCACCGGTTCGGCCGTCGCCGATCGGTTTATCGGTGGTGCGCCTGGAAGGTATTCATCAGGAAAACGGCAAGCTGTGGCTGGCGTTGTCGGGGGTTGATCTGCTCGACGGCACGCCGGTTCTGGATATCAAACCCTACGTGCCTTATGTGGATTGCGTGGCGGATGCGGTGAACGGGTTTGCAGCGGAAGCACCCTCACAAATGCCGGTACGTTTTTCTACAACGGCACGGGATTTCTGCGCGGATTACCACCGCAGCACAGGGCTGGATTTGCAATCGTTGCTGACGCAAGTCCTGCAACAGGACCCGCGCCCTTCGTATCAGGCGCTCGATCCTGAGCGGGTGTATGGCATGCGCTTGTTGGACCTGGATATACGCTGGCGTTACGCGGCTCAGAATGCAGAATCCTTCGCGCTCGTAACGGACATTGTCGTCACCGGCTGATCAGCATGTTATTCATTGGACCACTTGCTTACTAGCAACGCCGCATTCACACCACCAAAACCAAAACCATTACAGAGCGCATGTTGAACATGCTGCTTTCTGCTGTGCAGCGGGATGAAATCCAGACCCTGCAAATCGTCCTCCACCTGCTCCAGATTCAGCGTGGCGGGTAACCGATCTTCTATCGTCGCCATCACCGTAAAGATACTTTCCACTCCACCGGCGGCTCCGAGCAAATGGCCGGTGGCTGATTTGGTGGAGGACACCGGTACTTGCGGCAAGTGCTCGCCAAACACCGCGCGCAAACTGGCCACTTCAGCGCGATCGCCCACCGGGGTGGAGGTCGCATGGGCATTCACGTAATGAATATCCGCCGGCTGCAAGTTTGCCATCGCCAGGGCGCGCCGCATGGCCGCTGCCGCACCGGCACCGTCTTCGGGTCCCGAGGTAATATGGTGCGCATCGCTGCTGGTACCATAACCACTCAGTATCGCCAGCGGTGTTGCACCGCGCGCCAGCGCATGCTCCAGGGTTTCGATCACCAATAAACCGGCGCCCTCACCCATCACAAAACCACTGCGCTGTGCATCGAAGGGGCGCGATGCGGTGTGCGGCGCATCGGCTTCCGTCGACAGCGCTTTCAATGCATGAAAGCCTGCCAGGGACAGCGGATCAACACAGGCTTCTGTACCACCGACCAAAGCCACTCTGGCTTCACCGCTGCGAATCAGCCGCATGCCATCGCCAATCGCCTGAACACCGGCGGCGCACGCAGTTACTGGTGTGCCCAATGGGCCTTTAAAACCATAACGGATAGAGACATTACCCGCCGCCAGGTTGGCGAGGAATGCCGGCACGGTGAACGGCGACAGCTTGCGATAGCCCCGTTCATCCAGTGTTTTTTGTGCCTGGGTAATGATGGAAAAGCCGCCGATGCCGGTGCCAATAATCGTGGCCGTGGCTTCCTGTTCGGCCAGACTTTGCGGATGCCAGCCGGCTTGGGCCAAGGCCTCCTGCGCCGCTGCCAGAGCATAAAGTGAAAACCGATCCAGCTTTTTACGCTCTTTCGGCTCAATCACCGCATCGGCATCGAACCCGGCTTCAGCATCCCGGGTAATGTCCGGCACCAGACCAGCAATGCGGATGGGGAAGTCGCTGATATCGAAACGATCAATAAAACCGATACCCGACTGACCGGCAATCAGCCGTTGCCAGACCGGCTTGACACTACAACCGAGAGGGCTGACCATGCCCATACCGGTGACTACGATGGGTGAATTCATGAAATACCTCTTGTCTCGCTATACGCTGTTGTGTTGCGCGCAAATCAGACAGATAACTCTACTCACCACCACCTTATGATCAAGATCATATTCAGACACTAGCAGCCCATGCCCTATCCCAAAGATCAGAAAATCAAATCCCGCGCCCGTATCCTTAAATCGGCCACGGAGCTGTTTTTTCGCTACGGTTTTCAGAAGGTGTCCATCAACCAGATCATGAAAGAAGCGCGCATGACCCACGGGGCGTTTTATGCGCACTTCGAATCCAAGGAAGCACTGTTTTCTGCGTCTTTTCTGGAAACCCTTAAGGATCGTGGACGGGCGCGACTGGTCAAGGCGCCGCTGCCAGTGAAAAAACTCATCGCCCTGGCAACCAGCTACCTCAACCTGCGTCAACAGGAATACCTGGAACCGGCGCCGGAAACGCTGCTGTTCAATGAAATTGGCCAGCACGACGAACGTATCCGCCCGCTGTTACAAAACTCCTACGACCACCTGCGCAAACTGCTTGAAAACCGTATTACCGCTATCAGCCGTCTGCAAAAACTCGACATTAACCCGAGCCTGATCAGCGACCGCGCCCGCGCTGTGCTCGCCTCGCTGGTCGGCGCCATCACCCTCGCT
>CAMPIG010000457.1 GCA_946886255.1 uncultured Cellvibrio sp.
TTCGATCACCCAGATCGACATTTAACTGACGCATAACGAGACTTTGCCTGATAGTAAAAGTGAGAGATGTGCAGGGCGCACTTTACCATAAGCCACAAGAAGGCTCACTGAGCAGCAGTTACCAACCCTGCTATTTCCTGAGCAACTGCTTTCGGCGATCGGCGATCTGTATTGATGACAAAATCTGCAGCAGCACAATAGAGTGGATGGCGAAGGGATAACAAATCAATAATTTTTTGGCGGGGGTTTTCCACCTGCAAAAGCGGGCGCTTTTTATCGCGGGACGTTCTTTCTACCAGTTGATCAATAGAGGCTGTAAGATAGCAGACAAATCCGGATGACTTCATGATAGAGCGGTTCTGTTCACGCAGGATGATTCCACCACCTGTCGCAATCACAACATTTGTCTCTGTAGACAGCTCTGTTAATACCGCCGTTTCCCGCTCCCGAAACCCTTCCTCGCCTTCCATATCAAAAATCCATGGAATATCAGCACCGGTACGCTCTTCAATCACACGATCACTATCGCGGAAAGATAGATGTAGTTCCGAAGCAAGAAGGCGTCCTATGGTAGATTTGCCGGCCCCCATGGGGCCGACAAGGAAGATATTCGAACGGGGCATCAGTTAGTCAGGCTTTCAGCCATGATTTTGGGAGTGATGAACAACAACAGTTCGGTTTTGTTATTTTCGTTAACATCGCGTCGGAACAAACGACCCAGGTAAGGAATATCTCCGAGGAGAGGCACCTTGTTCTCACCCTTGATCGTCTCCACGGTGAATACACCACCCAGTACTACAGTTTGTCCATTGGCCACTAACACTTTCGTGGTCAACTCTGTCACATCAAGAGTGGGAATACCGGTAGCCAGGTTTAGCTGGCCAACCGTGTCCTGGTTAATAACCAGATCCATAATAATGCGGTTATCCGGCGTAATCTGGGGTGTCACATCCAGCTTCAGGACAGCTTCCTTAAATGAAGTGGTGGTTGCACCACTGGCAGATGCCTCTTGGTACGGAATCTCAGTACCGGAAGAGATAGTCGCACGCTGCTTGTCGCCGGTGATAACTTTCGGCTGGGATACAATTTCGGCAAAACCGGTATTTTCCAGCGCCGACAGCTCCATATCGAGGAATGCGTTATCGGTTAGCACACCAAGCGCAATACTACCTGCGGGGTTTTCAATACCAAGATCCACCATCTGGTTTTCATTTAGTTCAATCGAACCATTTCCGGTAAGAAAGTCGAAAGGGGTACCGGGATCCGAATCCAGCCCTTCTGTAGAACCTGCCACTTCAATAATGGAGTTAGATGACTGGTCATAACCTACACCACCCCAGCGCACACCCAGCTCCTTACGAAAATCCGTGTTAGCCACTACTATGCGCGCTTCAATCATGACTTGACGAATCGGGATATCAATTTGATCCACTAAACGCCTAAAAGCCTCGATACGGTCGGCTGTATCCGTAATAATGATGGAATTAGTTCGCTCATCTACAATTGCCTGACCGCGATCAGAGAGAACACTGCCGGTAGATTGGCTACCACCCCTACTACCTGAGCCACCACCTTGAGTTCCACCCGTGCGCTCACCTGGCTCGCCACGGAATAACTCAAACATCTCTTTAGCATTAGCGTAACGCACACGAATATATTCCGTGCGCAATGGTGCCAATTCTTCCAATTGTTTCTTGGTAGTCAATTCTTGACGCTCACGCTCGGCAATTTCAGCAGCAGGCGCGACCATTAGAACATTACCCACCTGACGCTTATCCAGACCCTTGGTTTTTAACACCAGACTAAGCGCCTGATCCCAAGGCACATTATCAAGACGCAAAGTAATACGGCCCTGTACGGTGTCACTGGCCACCAGATTCAATTCAGTAAAGTCGGCAATGATCTGCAGCACCGCACGCACTTCGATATCCTGGAAATTCAGCGACAGCTTTTCGCCAGTAAATTCAAATTCTTCTTTCTTCTCTTTAATTTCCTGAGCAGTCAACGGCTTGATACTAACGACATATTCTTTATCCGCTTGATAGGCCAGATAATCATAATCACCCGAAGCAGCGATATTCAGTATGGTGTCGCCGCCATCAAGTGTTGCTGACACCAAAGAAACCGGCGTCGCGAAATCTACGACATCCAGCCGACGACGCAACTCTGGTGGCAACCAGACGTCGTTAAAGGTTAATCGAACCCCTGCGCCAGTACTCGACATTTCTGCACTGATACCAGGATCTGACAAAGCAATAATGATGCGCCCTTCACCTGTAGTACCGCGACGGAAATCGATGTTAGTAATAGCAGGACCTTGAGCAGCGACAGGTTGAGCAGTTGGTGCAGATGGAACAGCTACACTTGGTGTCACCGTATTATTTGCATAGCCACCGTCACTCGCACCCACTTCGACAATATAGGTATTACCTTCGGCGCGAGTGGTGTAAGAGGTCAAATCATCCAGGTTTAAAATTAATCGGGTTCTACCCTCAGTGGTCAGCACCATGGCACTCTGACCATTGTCAAACGATAAAGGATAACGACGCTCCTCCAACGCGCTGACAACCTGAGGAAAGTCCAGAACAATGCGCGCAGGCCTTTCAATGGTGTAACCGGCAGGCTCTGGTGGCGGTCCTGAAAACGTCATCCTGACTTCAAACCGCTCACCGGGAAGTTCAGCAAAACGAATATCATCAAGTGTATTTGCCCAGGTAACAGGGGCTAACAGACAAACAAGTAATAAGACTATATTTCGCATTTTTAACCCCAATGAGAACAAAGCACCCATGATGGTTTATTCCTTTTCTTCTAATTTGATAATTCTGGGACGCTCAACCCAACCGTTCGCGCCATCAGAGACAATTTCGAGCACTTCTATTTGCGCGCGATCCGCTGTAACGATCTTGCCATGGTTCTTGCCCATGTAATTGCCGATGGTGACCGAATGCACCCCGCCCTGCCCATCGTCAATTAATGCCCAAAGGCGACCTGATTTGGTCAAGGTTCCCACCATTGTCAAACCGGCAATATTGAAACTTTCAAGATATTCACGTTCGCGGTTCATATCCGGCTCAACCGTCCGACCGCCTTTTATCGAAGCTTTATCTTCTTCTCGCACAGGAGGGTCAAAAGGGCTGCGCAATGTCATCGCACTATAAGCAAATGGGCGATATGGACGAAACGCCGGCAGCGGCTCAATTTGTCCTTGCGGACGGCGCTTGGTTTCTGCCATAAAATCATGCAGATCCTGATGCTGAGAAGATGAATCACAAGCTGTCAGCAAAAAAACGCACAAACTGGAAATGAGAGCGTAAGAAATTTTCTTCATTTCTATTGCTCCTGCGACTTGTAACGATAGGTTTTAGCAGAGATTTTCATTGCTAATTCGGCGCTGTCTTTTTTCCGGGTGATTGAATAATCGTGCAAGGTAACGATACGCGGCATACCCGCTACGCCGCTGACAAACCCACCGAGATCGTGATATCCGCCTTCTACATCAATGCTGATAGGCAGCTCGATGTAATATTCAGCTGTGCGCTCTGCTTCCAACTTGATACTGTTGATAGTCAAACCACTTTCAGAACCGCGAGTATCGATATCTTCCAACAACCCTGGAACTTCAGTGTCAGTCGGCAACCGCGACAACAGCGAATCAAAGGTGCTTTTCATCTCCACCATCTGCGCCCGATAAGCATCAAGGTTAGCGGCTTCGAAACTTTTCTTTCTGTAGGTCTCTTTTAATGTAGCCTCTTTTTGGACAATTGTGTCGAGCTGCATATTCAGATCTT
>CAMPIG010000458.1 GCA_946886255.1 uncultured Cellvibrio sp.
TATTGCATCCAGCGGCTGATCATCATCGCGCTGATAAAAATAGTGACCGATAGTACGACCACCACAATATCTTGCCAGCGCACCAGTGGCGACATGCTGTTTACCACTGACCAGGTGAAATACACGAGGATGACAAAGCAAATCCAGCTGTAAGTCCGATAGCGCTCTTGCATCAGACCTGGAATAAAAATCAATAAAGGAACACATTGCACCAGCCACAGTTTCAGGCTGCCATCGGTATCCATCAGGTTGTTCACGGCAAACAACACCAGCAGCGCACCATAACTGATAAAAAATAGTCGCTGCATACTGCGCAATTTACGCTGAATAACGCGGGCTTGGTCCTTGGTGATAATCAGGGGTTCTTTTTCAGACATTGTTTTGCTGCTCTGGACATGATTAGGCTTGCAATTGTACGGCGAGGCGTGCGACGCGTTTGCCGAGGGACTGGCACAGTGTGATTTCATCCTCGCTTAATCTGGACGGTGTATCGCCCGCTGCCAGATGGGATGCGCCATAAGGTGTGCCGCCCGTGCGGGTGAGGTTCAATGCCGCTTCTGTATAGGGAATACCGGTAATCACCATGCCCTGATGCAGGAGCGGCAACATCATCGACAGCAGCGTAGCTTCCTGACCACCGTGCAAGCTGGCTGTGGACGTAAATACGGCGGCGGGTTTGTCGACCAGATCGCCGTTAAGCCACAGGCTGCTGGTACCGTCGAGAAAATATTTCATGGGCGCGGCCATGTTGCCGAAGCGGGTAGGGCTGCCGAGTATTAAACCGGCGCAGTGTTTCAGATCATCTTCCGTGCAATAGATTGCGCCGGTATGCGGGACTGCCGGTTGCGTTGCTTCAATCGTGGTTGACACTGCCGGTACAGTCCGCAACCGGGCTTCTATGCCGGTAACCTGTTCCACTCCACGGGCAATCTGTTGCGCCATAGCGAGGGTTGCACCATAACGACTGTAATACAGCACCAGAACGTAAGGAGTAGCCATCATTGTGTCTTCTATATTAATAAGTGAGGAACGCCGGATTCTACAGTAAAGCCAGCAGGTTTTCCGGTGGACGGCCAATTACGGCTTGGTCATCCTTGATAGCGATCGGGCGTTCGATCAGTTTTGGGTGGGCAGCCATTGCTTTAATCAAGGCAGTTTCGCTGAGACGCTCATCTTTAAGATTTAATTCTTTATATGCATCCTCACCGGTACGTAACAAGTCGCGCGCCCCGATCCCCAGTGTTACCAACAGCTTTTTTAATTCGGCGGTGGTGGGCGGGTTTTCCAGATAAAGCCGAATGTCCGGCTCGACGCCGTGCTCCTGTAACAGGGCGAGAGCCTGACGGGATTTGGAGCAGCGCGGGTTGTGGTAGAGTGTGATCATCGTTAACCTCAGTTATCTATCGAGCGGCGATTATAACCATTTAACTCATCATGGCCCCACCTGTCAGTATGAATAAAATGCACCATTACTGGCGACGAACCCGGCAGTTCGTCGAGCTGATCGTCAAGCAGTACCAACAAAAAGAATGCCAGAAAAGTGCGGCATCGCTCACCTACGTCACGCTCTTTGCCATCGTGCCGCTGATGACCGTGACTTACTCCATGTTTTCCATCATTCCGGCCTTTGAAGGCGTCGGAGAACAATTGCAGGCATTGATCTTTACCCATGCTTTGCCTTACAACGAGCAAGCATTGATTGGTTATTTGCAGGACTTTTCCCACCAAGCGCGTAAATTGACAGCGATCGGTGTGGCGTTTCTGGTGGTGTCTGCCTATCTGATGTTGAAAAATATCGAGTTAAATTTCAACGCGATCTGGGGCGTCAAGTATGGGCGGCGGGGGATTGTCAGCTTCCTGTTATATTGGGCCATCCTCAGCCTTGGGCCTTTGTTGCTGGGATTTGCCTTGGCGATTAGCACGTATGTGGCGTCACTGCGTTTGCTGATGAATGAATATGACAGCCTCGGTCTGGTGACCTGGGTGTTTCAGTTTTTACCTATTCTGCTCAGCGCCGCTGCTTTTACACTCCTGTTTGCGGCGGTGCCGAACTGCAAGGTACCGGTTTCGGATGCTGCCATCGGCGGCCTGGTCACTGCGATCGTCTTTGAAATCCTCAAGATGCTCTTTGGTTTGATTGTCACCAATTCATCTTTTACGTTGATTTATGGTGCCTTTGCGTTAGTGCCGCTCTTTCTTTTGTGGATCAATATGATCTGGATGGTCATTCTGGGGGGCGCTGTGCTAGTTCATACCATCGGCGGCTATCAGATTGTTCTTAAAGATCGCGGCTATCCCGATTTGCTGGCCACTCTGCTGGTGTTATGGAAGTTTCGTCAGGCGTCAGCGCAGGGGCTCAGCCTGAGCAATCGGGAATTGTTACAAATTGGTTTATCTTCGGAACAATGGCGGCGTATTCGCGACACATTGCAAAACGGGCGACTGATTACAGCCACCAGCCAGGGAGATTTCGTACTGTGCTACGACCTGTATCAGCTCAGCCTGGCAGAGTTGGCAGGCATGTTAAAACTGTCTCGCCAGTTGCCGCCGGATGTGACCGGGCTGGATGATTTGCCGTGGTTGGCAGCGGCCCAGGCGCACCTTGGAGCGATCGATGAATTTGCCAGCGAGCGATGGTCTATCAGTGTGGCGGGCTTATTTGACGAGGGTGGAAATAATGCCAAAGCCACCACCGCTGCCTCGTGATCAGGGCTGACATGTTAACCGGTTATAAACAAAGATTTGTTAGCGTCATTTTCAGCGGACTGACTATAATTCAAAGTATTTCCCGTTCATCGCTCACGAGGCGATGAGGATTCACACATCCATCCATGATAACGACTGACTATGGCTATTCCTTTATTGATTTGTGACGATTCAATGATGGCGCGCAAGCAGGTAGCGCGCTCCTTGCCAGCGGGCTGGGATGTAGAAATCACCTATGCCACCAATGGCACGGAAGGATTACAAGCCATTCGCGAAGGCAAGGGTGAGATGGTGTTTCTGGATCTCACCATGCCGGATATGGATGGCTATCAGGTGCTCGAAGCCATTCGCGATGAAAGCCACAAATGCATCGTCATTGTGATCTCCGGCGATATTCAACCCTCGGCGCGCGCGCGGGTGATTCATTTGGGAGCGCTCGATTTTATTCAAAAGCCCATCAACCCGGAAAAGCTCGCCGACGTTTTGCACACTTACGGATTATTGTAGGAGCGGACTCTTCAATATATCTATTTTTTCTGATAGCGATTAGCGTTCATGCAACTTTCCCGATTTGGTACCAAACTCAGCAGCGATGCCGGCATTATCAGTTTGATGGATGATTTGGGCGAGGCGCTACGTGTCAATCCCGACATGATCTTTATGGGCGGCGGTAATCCAGCAAGAATTCCTGCTATGGAATTGGCTTTTGAAGAGGCGCTGGCAAAAACGCTGGACGATGCGCAACTGCGTCATCAATTATTAGGAATTTATCAGCCGCCCCAGGGTGATGCTGACGTATTGGATGCTGTAGCAAAACTGTTATCCGGTGAATATGGTTGGCCGCTTACACGTGCGAATGTAGCACTGGCCAACGGCAGCCAGTCCGCTTTTTTTGTGTTGTTTAATTTATTTGCCGGTGAGTTTGCCGACCGCCAACACAAGCACATTCAATTGCCATTGACACCGGAATACCTGGGTTACAGTGACCTGGGGATCAGTGCAGATTTTTTTCATTCGGCGAAACCGGAAATCGAAATCCTGCCCGATAATTTTTTTAAATATCATGTGGATTTTCAGCA
>CAMPIG010000459.1 GCA_946886255.1 uncultured Cellvibrio sp.
CGGTCAGCATCGTTGTAGATTCCGTTCGCAGACTGAACCGACAGTTCACGCATACGTTGCAGGATGTTGGTAGATTCTTGCAGCGCACCTTCAGCGGTTTGAATCATGGACACACCATCGTTAGCGTTACTGATGGCGCGATCCAGACCACGAACCTGTGATGTCATGCGGTTACCAATCGCGAGGCCGGCAGCGTCGTCTTTGGCTGAGTTAATACGGTTACCGGAAGACAAACGCTCAGTGGCGCGATCCAGTGAGTTACCAGAGTTCATCAACTGACGCTGGGCGTTGATAGATGCAACGTTGGTGCTAATGACTAAAGCCATGATCAATCTCCTAAAATTTTGGTTCTGTTCACAGTCTTTTTGCGAGTTGCTGCGACCAGTCTGTTGGTGAAGCCTGAGAACAGTCACACCAGGTCTTCTGAAAAGGTTATCGTCCGGCTTCGGCAGAGCTTTAGAAGATTTTTAACAAAATTGTGGATTGTCGATTGAAAAATTTAAAATCCTTTAAAATCAATAAGTTATAAATAACCGAAAAATCTACTTTAGTGTGATTTTGGTCAGAAACAGCGGCTTTCGGTGCAACGATGCATGTGAAACAGTCGATTTGCTGATTTCCGGTTATAAGAAAGAATTCAATTCGAGGCTGACGTAGGTCGGATTAGCGCAGCGTAATCCGACAAACAATCGGTAGGTAAAGGTGGGGCGTCTGTGGGTATCGGGTTGTCGGATTACGGCTTCGCCTAATCCGATCTACGGGACAGGAGGAATTACAGGCCTTTGTAGGCCACGACAGCTTTGGTGGCTTTGATGGATTGACGCAGTTGTTCGCTGATTTTCGCTTTGCTGTTTTCTGCCACTGCAACGATTTGTTGATCAATAGACTGGATGGCCTGGATTAACAATTTGGCTTCATCGACCAATCCCGCCTGGGTAATGGCGATGAGGAATTGGCTTTCGCCCAAGGCCGGCAGCTTGGCCTGACGTTCCTCCATTTGGGTTTCGAAGGCCTCCCAATCATCAGCCTGCGCCAACGCCAATAGAGATTGGGTTTGGGCGAGGAAGCCTTCGAGAGGAGCGAGGATTGAGGGCATGTGGGTCAGACCTTTTTTCGCGAGGTATATTCAGTGTAGTGGTTGTGTTGAAGTGCATCGAAGAGTGTTTCGATATTTGCCGGTTGAGCTGTCGGATTACGCTGCTCGCGCAGCTAATCCGACCTACGGGAATGTATCATACAAGGGTGCGGCTGTTGTAGGTCGGATTAGCGTAGCGTAATCCGACACCTTCTTACAAATAACTGAACAAGGTCAACTGGCTGACTTTCACGAAGCTTTGCTGCGCTGCACTCAATACGAAGGTTTCCATCTGCAAACGCGTGGAGGCTTCTGCGTAATCAAGACTCTGTAAATCACTCAACACTTTTTCGTTGTGCACATTTGAATCAAGATTTAAATCCTTCGAACTTTCCAGCGTATTTAACCGCGCACCCACTTCGCCGTGAACTGACGTAATATTCGTTAATGCGAAATTTAAATTCACCAGGGTTTTATCCACCATCTCCTTAAACTGTGCCTTGCCCTCTTCTGTGTTGTCGATATTTTTCATCGCCTGGCTGAAGCGGGACAAGGTGGTAATCAAAGGTTGTTTGTTGGTGGATTCAATAAAGAACGAATCCCCCGATCGACCATTGGTTGAGGTCACACCCGTACTGGTCGTCAATCCGGTGGCATTATTCACATCAGCATTTCCGCCACGCAATGTCACGTTCATACCGTTAGCCGACGCAATACCCGCCGGTGTTACGGTCAGTCCGAGGTTAGCCAATTTAGCCGCATTGGGGCCAGCGGTCAGTGCGTTAGCAAAATCGGTTGCGTTATTTACCGCAACATTCAAATCCAGGATTTCGGTTCTTCCGCCGACCGACACCGTCAACGTCGTAGGGTTGGTCGCAAAATCAATCGGCGCAGCAGCCGTATTAAAAGCAAAGGGTAAACTCGCTGCTGTCGGCGGCATGGGTGCGCCGGAAATTTGCAGGCTCACGCCTTCCACTTCAATGTCCTGGCCCGGTATGTACACCGCATTGGCGACCAACACACGGCCGCTGTTGCGCTCGGTGATGGTGTAATTATCTGCTGCCGGAATAACAGCGGACGTGGCATTAAAGGTAACAACCATGTCCTCCGGAAACAATTCATCAAACACCTCTTGGTCGACAATCTGGCCCACACTGACGGTTGCTGCAGGCACAGCACGGTTAGCCGGATTTGCCGATGTGGTGATGGTGTTATGGCCGCTGGGGATATCCATAAATATCCGCTTGCCCGAATCACTAACGGCCACGTTCACGGTATTGGATGCTTGCAAACGCAGCTGCCCTTCATCACCGTGGTACGAATAATTGCCACCACCGTCGCTGCTAAACGGTTGGGTACCACCCTGGTAACCGGCAAAGATATATTGGCCGCTGGAACTGCGCGTGTTTTGCAGGTTGAGTAACTCTTCAACGCGGCTATCAATTTCCGTTGCATAGGCTTTGTAATCATCCGGCGTTAACACAGCGGTGTTACCGGCGGCGACCGCAATCTCTTTCATGCGGTGAATTAAATTGGTGACTGACTCCAGTGCGACTTCTTCCAGGTTCAGATTATTTTCAGCGATCGTAATATTTTTATTGTATTGCTCGATACGACTCAGTTCCTGGGTGATCTGCAAAATGGTGGTAGCCGCCACCGGATCATCCGCCGGAGACAATAAGCGTTTTCCCGATGCAATCTGTTCATCGGTGCGCGTCACCGCTGCTTGGGCTTTCGCCATCCCAATGTTGGCGATGTTATAAATTTGAGATGTGGATACACGCATGATAATTAGCCATCCAGCTCGTCAACATTAAACCGAATTTAGCAGGGTATCGAACAGATCCCGTGCCACAGAAATAACCCGCGCGTTCGCGTTATACATTTGTTCAAACTTGATCAAATCCGCTGCCTCTTCATCAAGGTTCACACCGGAGACGCTGTCACGCATCGTTTGTGTTTGTTCCAGCAAACTTTTACTGGCTGCAGTATTGATGGAAGACAAATTACTTTTTGTACCCACAGCTTCCACCAAACGACTGTAACCACCCGATAAACTTAACGCGCCGTTCTCAATCGTGCCTTTGGTTTCCAATTCAACAAAACGCAAGGCGTTGCGGTTGTCGTTACTTGCATTGCTGTTGAAATCGATGGTGAAGGTATCTCCCGCCTGGGGCTGGCCTTTCAGCGTGACCTGATAACCCAGGTAAGACGATTGCGCAAAATCGGCGGCGGTACTGTCACCCAATAATTGACTGTTGGTAGGCGAAGTTCTTAACTCGACCCCATCCGCCATGGTGATATCAACGCGTCCGCCCACAGTGATAGCACTCTGGTTGCCCGCCGTGGATTCATTCAAGGTGACGGTGGGATTGCCGTTGCTGTCGTGCACACCGATGGAATTACCGGCGGTAGTCGCCGTAAAACGAATATCAAGATTCACACCCGACGATGCCACCATCTGCAATTCCGGCGCGCCGGTAATGGGGTTACTGCCGCTGACCGCACGAATACCCAACGACGCTAAATCGGCATTGCCATTAATTTGCTCGGCGAGATAATCATTAAATGCAGCCAGGTTGCCCGGCACCGTCGGATCGGGAATATCGATATTCGGCGCACCAGCGGTGTATTGCAATAAATCCACACCGTTAACAGAAATTTGCACGGGCGCCGAAAAATCATTGATGTTGATATCGCTGATGGC
>CAMPIG010000460.1 GCA_946886255.1 uncultured Cellvibrio sp.
TGCTTAATGCAGCGCGCGTTGCATCCAGCTGATCGGCTGCACCGGAAATATTCATGCTCACACCCAGCGGCACCTGCCCGGTGTCACGCAGATGCTTAACCAGATCGGTACGCACGCGTTCTACACCGGTTTCCAGTGCAACGGAACGCGGCGGAATAATGTTTAACGTTACTGTGCGTCGACCATCAACGCGACGCACCGTACTGGTATCGACGGTTTCTTCAACCGTTACCAATTCGGACAGCGGCAACACACTACCAACCGGCGTGTGAATAAGAATACGCGATAAGGTTTCTACGCTCGCACCGGGACCATCCTGGTTGTACAAGTACATATCGATCTTGCTGTCGTCGAGAAAAAATTCATTGACGTAAGCACCGTCAGTCAATGCCGCGATGGTAAAACCGATATCTTCAGCACTCAGCCCAACCTCCGCAGCCCGCTGCCAGTTTGGTCGCACCGCCAACAAGGGTTGCGCCAATGACAGACTGGATGGCTGCGACTGAATACTGGGTTCGTCAAAAATTTCTTCGGCCCGGTTGTAAGCAAGCTGCGCCACTTCATACAGCTTTGCCAAATCAGGGCCGGAAATATCGAGATTGACACTGCGAGTCCCGCCATCGTTACTGCTGATGATGGACCCGCGCGCAGCGAAGGCGCGCATGCCGGGATAGGTTTCGTATTTGCGTACCAGCGCCGCCATCAAGGCGTCTATATGAGCGGGGTCTTTGGGTTCTGTGATAATGCGCAATCCTTGCGGCGATATGCGCATATTGACGTATTGCATGGCGGGCACATCGGCTTCACCGCGATCAAATGCTTCCGGCTCATCATCCACAAACGGCAGGAAATATGCTTGCACTTCGCGCCCGATTTCTTCCATGGTCGCCAGGTTATAACCCGGCGGCGCATTCATGGAGGCAAAAGTTTTTGCTTCCTCCCCTTCGGGTAAATATTCAGCCGGCGGTGTCAGGAACAGCGCAATAGCGCCGCTGAGCAATACGGTAATGCCGATACAGGCACCCCGCCGAGCGGGCGTTTCAATTAACCAATTTACGCGGTTAGTGATTCCGCGATGCAATCGCTTACCCAATTCATAGTCTGGTGTTTCCCCGGAAAACGACATGCGCGCACTGGCCGTGGGAATGACCGTAATCGCCACTAGCATCGACACCAGAATGGATGCCGAAATGGCAATTGCCACATCGGAATATAATTGCCCTGCTTCTTCAGCAATGAACATCACCGGCAGAAATACCATCACCGTCGTGAGTGTGGACGCCAGCACTGCCGGCCAGACTTTTTGCACACCGACAATCGCAGCGCGCATGCGATCCAATCCTCGCCGCCGCTCAAGTTCAATACTTTCCAGCACCACAATGCTGTTATCGAGCGTCATGCCGATAGCAAAGGCAACACCGGCCAGCGAAATTACATTTACGGTGCGCCCCGCAATTAATAAACCGAGAAACGCCGCGATCGTGCAAATGGGAATACCGACAACACCCAAGGCGGTTACTTTCAACGAGCGCATAAAGACGTACATGATCAAGGTCGCCAGCAGCGCACCGAGGATCAGGTTTTTCCAGACATTAAACACGGAGGCCTGAACATACACCACGTCATCGGCCGTTCGCTGTAATTCCATGCCTTCGGGATTCAGTAATTCGCGGTTGATCAATTCAACTTCGCGCATCATTGCTTCTTTGATTGCGATGACATTGGACCCGCTTTCGCGCCGCACTGACAGGCTGATAACCGGCAAACCATCCACGTAAGAGGTTTCGCGAATTTTAAAATGATCCAATTTGATTTCAGCGACGTCGCCCAACCGAATCAGACTGTCGCCCTCACGGCGAAGGATCAGGTCGTCGAGTTCGGCCACATCGCGAAATCGCCCGACGGTGCGCAGCAGATACAAACGTTTGCCGCTCTCCAGTTCACCACCGGAAATATCCCGATTGCGCGCCGCGATAGCCGCGCGCACATCAGTCAAACTCACACCGCGCGCGGCCAGATGATCCGGATTCACACGAATATGAATTTGTCGTTCAGCACCGCCGCCCACATCCACCTGCGCGACCCCAGCCACACTGGACATACGCGGCCGAACATTGTCCTCGATGTAGTCGCGCATCATGTCCATGTCGAGGCCACGCGGATTATCCGGCAGCGGCGAGACACGAAAATACATAAAAGCATTGGCGGAAAAAGAGGTGGCGAAGACTTGCGGCTCATCCACATTTTCCGGATAAGACGGCACCTGTGTCAGTGCATTATTAACGCGAATAAGCGTTTCCGTGATATCGACACCGAAGGGAAACTCCAACTCGATTTCCGCCGAACCAGTGTTCGCGGTAGCCGTCAGTTCTTCCAGATAAGGAATATTACGCAGGTATTCTTCCTGTTCAATCAGGATTTCTTTTTCGATATCCTGCGGCGTCGCGCCGGGCCAGCGCGTCTGGATACTGATGGTGCGCACATCCAGATCGGGAATCATCTGCACTGGAATTCGGAGTGCCGCCAACGCGCCCAGCACGCAAATAATCAGGACCGTGACGGTCACGAGGATGCCATGGCGAACGATATTGTCAAACATGGTTTTTACTCATCGGTGAGGTTATCAAGTGTCACCGTCTGGCCCGCTCGCAAGGATTCATTGCCACGCACAACCACTTGCTGACCAACCGCAAGGCCGGAGCGAATCTCTATCACATCGTTAAAGGCTAAACCGAGACTAACCTGCTGTTCACGCACCGTCGCAGTTTTATTTGATTGATCAATATTTTCTGTTATCCAGACACTCACGCGTCCATCCGGATAACGCAACAAGGCATCGCGCGGTGCGACAATGCCCTCGCGATCATCCAGCAGGTTCAAGGTTGCACGCACCGACATCCCCGGAATTAATTCCGGTTGCTGCACTTCATCCAACAATACGCGCAATAAAAACGTGCGTGCACTGTTATCGCTTAACGGGACCTTGCGATGTACACGACCTTGAAATGTTTGCTCGGGATACGCATCAAAACCCAATTGAACTGCTGTGTCATTGTTGATACGTGGATAAAAACGTTGCGGTACCTGAAAATCAATGCGTAGATCTTTCGTTGCCACCAACTCTACCACCTCGGCACCTGGCGCTAACCACTCGCCAACTTCAGCTAATTTGCGACTGACCGTACCCGAGAAAGGCGCATTGAGATGATGACGTTGAAATTTCGCCGCCTGACGGCGTGCCTCTGCATCAGCGGCTTGCCAGCTCGCATTGTCAATCTCAACCTGGGCTTCAAGTGCACGGACCTCACTAGCTGCAATATTTTTTTGGGCCACCAACGCCTGGGCATCTCCCAGTCGCTTTTTGGTTTCTTCCCAGGCTGCTCGTGCCCCCCGCGCAGCGGCGCGGGCACTGTCACGATCTATCGCACTTAATTCACTATCCAATTCCAACAACAAATCACCAGTAGAAACCTGATCGCCAGCATCCACGTGCACTTTACTCACCAGCCCGGCCACCTCACTCGACA
The DNA here is from genome assembly GCA_946886255.1 of uncultured Cellvibrio sp. The sequence goes on from CAMPIG010000460.1 coordinate 3,528, forward strand.
GCACGGAAATTTTTGGTGACGACACAGTTCCGGTAAGCGGAACCTCTTCTATTAACTTGCGCTGCTCGACTCTGGTCACAGCCACCTTTAACATGTCATCAGCATAAGATTCATGTGCGAGGAAGATCCCACACACTATTAACCAGACGGGCGCGCGCAGGTGCGCGAGATAGTCTTTCGTCGACATAGAAGTCCCTTGAGATTAGGTAGTGGCGCACACGATGATTTTTCTGGCGAATATGCGTAGCACCAA
>CAMPIG010000461.1 GCA_946886255.1 uncultured Cellvibrio sp.
GTGCTGGCGACGCTATTGCCGGTATGAACTTCTGGGCCTGGGGTGGCTACGGTCGCACGGAAAATGAAGATTTTATGTGGAAAGAAGGCGACGACTTTGTCGGCGACCCACCGCAGGAACCGCAAGGTTTGAATTCCGTGTTTGATGGTGACACCACGACCCTGGCCGTGATTAAAGCCCACGCCGATGCCATGAAAGATATCAACACCAAGCAATAGCATCGTCCGCATCAGCATTCGGCTTTACGCGATGCCAATGTAAAAAACCGTAACCTTTGTTGCGGTTTTTTATTCGCCGAATTAATTTATATGATATGTATTATTTGATAATAACTAACGCTTCAAGAACGACAATAGAGGAAAAGATGTATGCTCCGGTTGATAAAAACCACCACACTGCTCTTCATCGCGTTGCTAGCGATGGCCTTCGGCGCCAACGCGTCCGCCAAAAAATTTGAACAGCTCGGCCAAACACCGCCGCTGGGTTGGAACAGCTGGAACACTTTTGCCTGCGATGTAAACGAAAAATTAATTCGTGAAATGGCCGACGCCATGGTCGCGTCCGGTATGAAAGACGCGGGATACGAATACATCAACATCGACGACTGCTGGCACGGCGAGCGCGACAAAGACGGCAAGATCCAGGTCAATAAAGAACGCTTCCCCTCCGGCATGAAAGCCCTGGCCGATTACGTCCACTCCAAAGGCTTGAAGATCGGCATCTACTCCGACGCCGGCAACACCACCTGCGCCGGCTACCCCGGCAGCCGTGGCCACGAATACCAGGACGCACTCACGTACGCCGAGTGGGGCATCGATTATTTGAAATACGACTGGTGCGATACCGAAAACATCAACCCCATCGGCGCCTACACTACCATGCGCGACGCGCTGCACACCGCCGGCCGCCCAGTGCTGTTCAGCATCTGCGAATGGGGCGACAACAAACCCTGGGACTGGGCACAAGATGTCGGCCACGCCTGGCGCACCACCGGCGACATTTACCCCTGCTGGGACTGCGAACTCAACCACGGCTCCTGGTCATCCTGGGGCGTGTTACCCATTCTTGATAAACAGGAAAAACTGCGCAAATTTGCTGGCCCCGGCCACTGGAATGACATGGACATGATGGAAGTCGGCAACGGCATGACCGAAGCCCAGGACCGCTCACACTTTTCACTCTGGGCCATCATGAATTCACCGCTCATTGCCGGCAACGATTTGCGCAGCATGAGTGACACCACGCGCAAAATTCTCACCAACAAAAACGTTATCGCCATCAACCAGGACAAGCTCGGCGTGCAAGCCATGAAATACATCCACGGCGAAAACCTGATGGTATTCGCCAAACCGCTGGCCAATAAAGAATGGGCCTTCCTGTTTTTAAACCGCGGCAACACCACACTCGATTACACCCACGACTGGCTGCACTACTACGAACTGAAAGACGATATCTTCAGCTACCAGATTGATTTCAGAAACGAAAAATTCAGCTGGGTTGATTTATGGAAAGGCAGCAAAGGCGATACCACCAAACCGTTAAAACTTAAAATTCCTGCGCACGATGTGGTGATGCTGAAACTGACTCCGCGTTAATTGAGTTTTGCCTGGGCTGGCTTTGCTGGCTCAGGTTTTTCTGTGTTAGTCCCTTCTCGTAGTTTCCTCTTAGCCGTATTTCCCTATCCGATTGATCCCGTTTTTTCCATTGGGCTCTGTAATGTGCAGTTATTCCGCATTGCATATTTGGGCGGTATATTGACCAACTATATAAGTCCTTGCGCGTTTACATTCCGATGGATGCGCGTTTAGCAGCTTGCCAATAGTATAAAGTCTTCTATAGTCAATAACTTAAGGTGTTGAGTGGGTGGGATAACGCGCATCCGCTAGCGACAAAACGCGCATGCGTGTTTTTGCCTCGGAAGAAATGGTGATTTCTTGATGTTCTGCCTTTTAAGTCAGGTGGTTAAAGAAAATATCGAGAAATCAGCTTAGGTTGATATCGCGCATGCGCGATATGCAGATGTTATGTTTACAAAGTGTAGATTTATGGAAGATATACGAGGAAATCTCAGAACATACTCAAAAAAAGAAATAGCTATAGAGTATTTAAATCTAGCGTTACGTGAGTATGTAGCTGGTAGAAACCTGAATTCAGTCATTAATCTGGCTGGTGCAGCAGAGGAAATGCTCGGCAAGATTGCATCACTCAACAGGAGTGAAAGCGCACTCGAGAGGGTGCAAAGGTTGACGCGAAGTTGGTTCAACGCAGTCGGCAAAGAAACTCCGGCGAATAAAGACCTTAACAAGCACCTCCTTAAAGTAAAAAATGGCATTAAACATATTGATGGTTTCGATGATTTGAATATTGAGTTCGATATGGACCGAGAAGCCAAGGAAATAATTCGGAGAGCGATTGAAAACTTTAACCAAATACCTGGCCTTAACCAATCTGCGGAGCTGCTTGCCTATTATCGACATGAAAGAACATAACAAGCCACATCATTTTGCCGCCGCAAGCGTCGGCGGGACGCTCGTAAACTCGCGCCCATGTGTGGGTCGTTAGGCCAACAATATATAAATCTACTATTTGGGTGTAAGCATGGAAGTGCAAGGTCATATTAAATTTACTGTTATTGAACGATCATCAGAAGAAGTTATATCTGAAATGCCAATACAACCCGGTATATTGAATCCTTTTGGCACTGTTAATGCCGGCGCTACTTTGTGGCTTGCTGATGTAAATGCATCTGTGCTTGTCCTTGAAGGTGTTAATCCTGAGCAAGGTATGAAAGGCTTTCCTTTAGCAATATGTATTAATGCAAATTTGCTAGGAAACAATACCGCTGGAGCATTTGTGGCAAAATCCAATTATGTCAAAAAAGGTCGTACTGTCAGCGTAGTTAAAACAACGGTTACTGACACATCCGGTAAGTTAATAGCAGAGGTTACAACAAGTCATGTTCAGTCAGCCTAATTTTTACAAAAAGCCTAACAAGGCGTTCCAACACGCAAGCTACGCTTGCTGGACAGCTTTTAAGTCGCGCTTTTGTGGTTTTGCTGCGCAAAAGTGCTCCACAAAAAACCAACTTACAAGCTGCGGCTGAGCTCATCGTTAACTATGGGAAGAATCAAGTGAAAATCGGAAGCAGAGATGTTCTTTTTAATGAGTTTTTTATAGCTTTTCCAAATGAAGAGGTTGAGTTTTTCGTCCAAATTGGATCGCTCGGTGTAACGTTCAAAATTACCTTTATTGAAGATGAATCAAAAGATCCTATTTCTTGGGAGGGAAATGGAAATGTTCTTAAAATGACGTTTTCAAATTGGGGTAAAAAGGGCGGTCTACTAAATACTCTTTTCAAACCATTCAAGTTGGGAAATGCTGACGGAAAGAAATTCGGGTTTAATTTTTCATGCAGCAAATCCGCTGATAGCTATCACGTTCACTTCATGGTAATGCATGGAGGTGAATACGATGAGTAATTTTATTTCTAACGGTAATGTGCCAACAGAAAAGACAACTCAACAAATAAGAATTGAGGGTGATATTAAAATTAGAATAATTGTTTTATGCATTATTGGCTGCATGTTAATTATTATCACTTTAGGAGCAATAGCAGGTTTAATTTTTAATGAGGCAGTATTCGGTAAATATTTCTCAGGTTTGCTCTCAATCATCTCAGGAACAATTTTCGGTTTTGTTGGGTTTATTGCTGGCCAAAAAACGAATCATGAGTAAAGTTAACAAAGCAATCAAACGTATGATTTTTAAGTTGCACTT
>CAMPIG010000462.1 GCA_946886255.1 uncultured Cellvibrio sp.
CTGGTAAAACGTAACAACAAAGAAGGCTATCTTAAGAAATGTCCACCCCGAGCCGGCGAAAAAATTCTGCTGTAGTTGAGCAACTGCTTCGTTCACCACACGCCTATTCATTTTATCAGGCGGTGCGCCTATTGGAACGAGCCGCATTGTGGGAGTCACGCACACTGACGCCTGGCACCCGCGTACTCGGCGCACGTAATTCTATTGCCAACTTTGTGCCACCGACCACAGAAACCATTCGCCTGCAAACCCAGTCCAGTTTTAAATTCCCTGAGGCAGAAGTTCATAACATTGTGCGTCACAGTGGAACCGGCCCGGGGCCTTCGTGGCGCATGCAAACGAATTTCATGGGTTTGACTGGCAGTATCGGGGTAATGCCCTACCACTACACTGAATTAATCCTGCAACGACTTAAAAAGAAAGATGAATCCCTCGTCCATTTTCTGGACCTCTTCAACCACCGCATCATTTCGCTGTTTTATCAGGCGGGCACCAAGTATTACCTGCCGATTGAATATGAACGAAAGAAGCTGGCAAACGGAACCAAAAAGACGCGCGACACCCACACGCAGGCGCTCTTGTCTTTAATCGGTTTGGGTACACAAGGTTTAACCGGGCGATTGCAAATAAAGGACGAGTCGTTATTATTTTACAGCGGCTTGCTGACGCAGCAGGTACGGACTGCCAGCGGCTTAAAGCAGGTATTGCAGGATTACTTCGATATTCCGGTCAAGATTCAGGAGTTTGTAGGGCAGTGGCAGGAACTGATTCCTGATATTCGCACTCGCCTCGCCTCCCGGATGATGCCCAAGGGGCAAAATGCTCGCCTGGGCCAATCCGCCATGGTGGGCCACAAGGGGTGGTTTGCGCAGGGGAAAATCCGTATTTCCCTGGGGCCGCTCAATCGTGAGCAGTTCTATCGTTTTGCGCCCGGTACCAAAGCCCTGCGCGCACTCAACGATATGGTACGGATGTACGTGGGCATTGAACGGGATTACGATTTCATCATTGAAGTAAAGCGCAAGGACATTCCCAAGAAGATTACCTTGAGTAAAAATCCCAGCCCGATTATTGGTTGGAATACCTGGTTGTCTACCAGCGACAAACCAGTTCAGGATAAGAATGAAACGCTAAAAATTACCGTGTCGGCCAACCGCTTGAAATAAACCGACACACATCCGACTTCATATAACATTGGTAAGGATAGAACGATGATCAGCATAGATCTCAAATCTCTGGTAGGTAAGCTCAACGAGCCCTGTCGTAATGCACTTGAGGGAGCCGCCGGGCTTTGTTTGTCACGCACGCACTACAACGTTGAAATCGAGCATTGGCTGTTAAAGTTGCTTGAAATTCCTGACAGCGATTTGCTTCTGATACTGGAAAAATTTGAGGTCAATCCAGGTAATCTGGTTCGGCAGCTGAATCGCGAACTGGACATCATCAAAGCGGGCAACTCGCGCGCCCCTGCTCTTTCCCCTACCATCGTCGACCTGGCGAAAAATGCCTGGATGCTGGCCTCGGTGGAATACGGCCATAGTAAAGCTACTTCCGCACATATCCTCGCAGCCTTGATGCTCGATGAAAATTTGCGTCGCGCCACCGAAGTCACCTCCGGTGAACTGAAAAAAATACTGCCGGAATCTCTGCGTGATGTGGTTCGGGCCATTGTTGGTACCACCGCCGAATCAAGAAGTTCAAACGTTGGTGATACATCCTCCGGTGATGCGCCGGCTATGGGTACACCCAGCAAGTCACCGGCGCTGGATAAATTTACCGTTAACCTGACTGAAGCGGCCAAGAGCGGCAAGATTGATGCCGTGCTGGGGCGTGACGAAGAAGTACGTCAAATTATTGATATTCTGATCCGCCGTCGCCAAAACAACCCTATCCTCACTGGTGAAGCCGGTGTGGGTAAAACCGCTGTTGTAGAAGGCTTTGCGTTGCGTATAGCTTCGGGCGATGTGCCTGATCAATTAAAAAACGTCACGATTCGCAGCCTCGATCTGGGTTTGTTGCAAGCTGGTGCGAGTGTTAAAGGTGAGTTTGAAAATCGGTTGAAGTCTGTGATTGCCGAAGTTAAAGCATCTCCAGAACCGATCATCATGTTTATTGATGAGGCTCATACATTGATCGGTGCCGGCGGTAAAGAAGGTCAAGGCGACGCCGCAAACTTGTTAAAGCCTGCGTTGGCACGCGGAGAGTTGCGCACTATCGCCGCTACAACCTGGGCTGAATATAAAAAATACTTCGAGCGCGACCCGGCACTGACCCGCCGTTTCCAAGTGGTAAAAATTGAGGAGCCCAGCGAAGAGAAAGCCATCAATATGATGCGTGCCATCTCCGAGATGCTGCAAAATCACCACCGCGTGCGCATTATCGATGAAGCAATCGTCGACTCTGTACGCCTGTCCAGTCGTTACATTACTGCACGCCAATTACCCGATAAATCTGTAAGCCTGCTGGATACCGCGTGCGCCCGCGTCGCACTCAGCCAAAGCGCAACCCCGGCAGCAATTGAAGATACACGCCGGCGCATTACCCAATGCGAAGCTACTATCCAATCCCTCGGTCGCGAAAATGCCTCGCTGGGCAATTGTGAAGAGCGTATTGCACAATTGATTGCGGAAAAAGAAAGCTTGCAAGCCCAATTAGTCGAACAGGAAGCGCAGTGGCATAAGGAAGCGGAAAAAGTTAAAGAAATCCACGGGCTGCAAAAGCAAATTGAAGATGACTTCCACGCACGTAACCTGAGCCCGGAGAAAGCCAAGGATCCGAAAGCGCCGCAGGCATTGAGCGATGCAGATCTGGCGAAAGTGAAAGAGTCTTTGCACAAACTGCGCGACGAATTGGCTGATCTGCAAGGCGAAACGCCAATGATTCAGGTCAATGTCAATAGCCAGGCTATCGCCGAAGTCGTGGCTAACTGGACCGGCATTCCAGTGGGCAAGATGGTTTCCAACGAAATCAAAGCCGTGCTGGAATTGCAAAACGTCATGGGGGACCGTGTTATCGGACAACCCCATGCGCTGGAAGCCATTGCCCAGAGTATTCGCACATCCCGTGCAGGTTTAACTGATCCACGTAAGCCTATTGGTGTGTTCTTTATGGTGGGTTCGAGCGGTGTGGGTAAGACCGAAACTGCACTGGCACTGGCGGACATCCTTTACGGCGGCGAGCAAAATATTACTGTCATTAATATGTCGGAATTTAAGGAGGAGCACAAAGTTTCCATGCTCCTGGGCTCACCACCCGGCTATGTCGGTTACGGCGAAGGCGGTGTGTTGACCGAAGCGGTTCGGCGCAAACCTTACAGTGTTGTATTGTTAGATGAGATGGAAAAAGCCCACCCCGGCGTGCAGGATATTTTCTATAACCTGTTCGACAAAGGCACCATCAAAGATGGCGAAGGGCGCGATATCGACTTCCGCAATACCGTTATCATCATGACCTCTAACGCTGGTGAAGAACACATTCGTGCTATGTGTGCTGCGCAAGAAGAAAAGCCTGATCCGGAAGTATTGCTGGATAACTTCCGTCCGCAACTGCTGCGTTATTTCAAACCGGCATTCCTGGGACGCACCACGGTTATTCCTTACTATCCATTGGGCGATGAAGACCTGATGAAGATTTGTGTGATCAATATGAACCGCATCAAGAAGCGTGTCAAAGAACATTACAACGCCAAGTTCAGCTACGATGAAGATGTGTTATTGAATATTGTCGCACGCAGCCAGGAAGTGGATACCGGCGCGCGCAATATTGAAAA
>CAMPIG010000463.1 GCA_946886255.1 uncultured Cellvibrio sp.
ATCGGGAGCTTGGCTTTCGCTACGCAACGCTAATGCGAGAAAAGATCGACATATCCTCATCAAGTTCAACTTCAAGCTCGAGTTCGACCTCAAGCTCGAGTTCAACTTCAACTTCAACTTCAACTTCAACTTCAACTTCAACATCGAGTTCAACTTCAACTTCAAGCTCAACTTCAATCCCAAGCTCAACTTCAAACTCGAACTCGGCATCATCCGAAACGAACAACAGCTCAAGTTCTGGCGGAGGTGGAGGATCAATTCATAGTTCCCCATTGATAATATTATTGTTAATCATTGTTTTATTTAGATCAGGAAGAAGAAATGCTAAATATAAATCCTGCGAATAAATCAAATTTTTTAACGCTAACAAAACGACTTTACCGAGCAGGATTATTTCTTGTACTTCTGGCAAACCCACTTTGCCATGCTCGGGAGATCGCACTGACGTTCGACGATGCACCGACTCCTGACTCGGCCTTAATGACTGGCAATGAGCGAACAACCCGGTTAATTGCAGCCTTGCAAAATGCTAAGGTGCCTGATGCCTTGTTCTTTGTGAAAGCCGATGGCATAAACAAAGACACACAGAAACGCTTGGATCAATACACGGCCGCAGGTTTTCACATTGCCAACCACAGCTACAGCCATCAGGCAGCTAGCGCTCTCGGCCATATTAATTATATGGCCGATGTAAAGCGTGCTCATCTGCTACTAAAAAAACAGAAGAACTTTTTGCCGTATCACCGCTTTCCGTATCTGGATTGCGGGAAAGATAAATCATCAATTTTGTCGATTCAGCAGTCCCTGTCAGACATAGGATATAAAGACGGATATATAACAATCTCTAATTATGATTGGCACATTAGCACCTCACTTTCCGGTGCAGCCGGGAATAATAAAAAGATTAATTATGATAACGCCAGGAAATTTTATATAGAAACCTTGTATGACGCTATCGAGTTTTATGACGCCATTGCCACAGAAACACTTGGACGGTCGCCAAAACATGTATTGCTGCTGCATGAAAACGACGCTGCGGCCTTGTTTGTTGGTGACCTGGTTTCCCATTTGCGCAGCAAAGGGTGGAAAATTATTTCGCCTCAAGAAGCTTATGAGGACCCTATCTCCCACGACTTGAGTAATATTTCCTACCATCACCAAAACAGAGTGTCTGCAATAGCCGGGCACTCAGGTGTTCCTGAAGATAAGTTGCACCATGTGTCGGAGGATGTTGTTTATTTGGATAATGCTTTTGTTGCTGGGGATATTGCGTTTTGATCCCTAAGGAAATTGGGTTTAACTTGACTGACAATAGAAATTTGTTTTTTTATTAAACGTCAATGAATTACGGTTTAAACATGGGAGATTGTATTTTAATGGATTTACAAGGAACACTCGTTTGAAAAATAATCGTTTAGTAAATTCAATAGGGATTTTATTCTTTACCGCACTCTGCTCTTTCAAGGTGTTTGCTGGAAGCTGCGATATTCTAATTAATGCATTGATAGATAAGTGTAATGCCAGCGGAAATTGCCGCGTTTTCGCGCCTCCCAGTTTGAGCGAGGAGCAGTGCGCTGCTCAGATTAGCAGTCTGAAAGAGGCAATAGAGGCTCTCAAGAATCAACCTGACGTTGAGGAGATTATAGTTAAAGGTCCGAGGAGACCTGTGCCCGATTACGATTTTCTACAACAGACGAACTTCGGTCATGGTGCTCTCGCGAACGCGCCTTCAGGCCTTCCGCCGCTCCTGGGTCAAGAGGCTTCGGACAGCGGCGCTCCTACAGCTAAGTCCAAGAATCCTGCCTCGAAAAATGAAGTCGACTGCGATACGCGTAAAACCGTCACGGGGCAGCCCGTAATAATTTCCAGTGGTGAAAAAGTATTTTCTGACATGGATCTCGCGTTAGAGGGCGAGTTCGGATTAATGATGCAGCGGTCATATAGATCAGGTAACGCAATCAGTGCTTACCTTGGGGCTGACTGGGTTACCAATTATGACAAGAGATTGCAATTTAATTTTAAGACTGGTGGATTTTGTACTTATGGGCTGGACTGGACGATTTATCCTAACTGCAGCCTGACTCAGAATTCGGCAACGTTATCCGATATTGTTTATGCTCATAGTCGTCATGCCATGAGTAAATTTCTCTGGGACGCAGTGCAACAAAAATGGCTGACTGTAGATGGGTTGCAGTTAATACGGATTGCTACTGGCAACTGGGTACTTACCGAGTCGGACGGCACTGTAGCGGCTTTTGATAACGTGGGTCGTTTGGTTTCAATTACCAATGCTAATGGGCTAAGTTGGCAGCTGGCTTATAGTTCTTCAGATAATCGTCCACAGCGTGTCACCCACTCCTCTGGTCGCAGCTTTGTTTTTAGCTGGCACCCAACTGTTGGTAGTGTCAGCGGAAAACTAAAATCAATTACTGATTCTTTCGGTCGAGTGGTGTCATATACCTACGGCACGTCTGGTACTGCTTCCAATCGTTTAGAAACGGTGTCCTATCCTAATAATGATGTTAAAAAATATACCTACGGATATGCGAGTCGTATTTCAGGTTTTAGTATCAATGGCGTCCCACATACCGAATATACCTACGATTCTGCCGGCAAGGTTGCCAGCAGTGGCAAAATCAATGGCGTTGAAAAAAGTACATTCACCTATACTGCCAATTCAACCGTTGTAACCAACGCCTTGGGTGGCAAAACAACTTATGTTTATGAGGCCAGTGATTTAAAGAGGTTCTCCAGTGTGGGACGTGATGCCACAGGCAATTGTCCAGCAGGAACATCGGTCAGCGAATACGTCTCCAACACCTCTCCCAATTTGCGTTACCGGGAGGACTGGCAAGGAAACCGAACTACCTATTAATGATAAGCAGCAAATAAGCAAAGAATATTTTAGTGGGAAAACAAAGGAATATTTTTGGGACTCAAAAGGTCGGCTAACGAAAGAGCAACTGTGGGATGGTGTGCGTAGCGGTATTACCTGTAAAGCCGGTGAGTATTGCCCCAGTGCGAGTGGCGTTGCGAAAGCAGAAACAAGTTACGTTTATTACGGAAGCGAGGCTAATCATCGATTAAAAATCGTTACCGTAAAAGACGAAACCGGTACCGCGCGAACCACCAGTTACAGCTACACTTTTTTTAGCAACAAGCTGGTTAACACCATCGCTATGGACGGCCCACGTACAGATGTTAATGATATCCAAACATTTACCTACAATAATGCAGGTGCCTTGGTGTCTGTTACCGATGCAAGCGGCACAACCATAGCGACTTATGGTTATGATTCCACAACAGACCTGCCAGTCACCATAACTGATGCTAATGGTGTGGTTACCGGATATGCCTATGACCAAAAAAAGCGCTTGGTCACGCTTACAAATAACAAAAATGGTACATCACCCCTTGTTACAAAATATACTTATAACGGGCTGGATAATCTAACTCGGATGACTTTCTCTAATGGTGGGTATATAGCTTACAGTTACAATGCCGCAGGCCAGTTAACATCCGAACGGAAACCAGTACCAGACAATGGTGGAGGTACGCCATTTAATGGAAAACGCACAGAATTTAGTTACGACAAGTTAAATAATTTGACGTCATTAAAGACAGTGTATGAATATAAAGCAGATTTTAATTGTGGCATGCCCGTTTGCCAGCCAACATTTGTAAACCACCCGCGCCACGAATATGACACCTTTGGCCACCGCACTGCCACCATCGGCCAAAACAACCGCCGCTGGGAATACAG
>CAMPIG010000464.1 GCA_946886255.1 uncultured Cellvibrio sp.
GCTTCTGCTTCTGCTTCTGCTTCTGCTTCTGCTTCTGCTTCTGCTTCTGCTTCTGTCGGATCGAAAAGAAGCGGTGAGGGAGCGGGGTTGATCAGGTTATCGAGTGATTCATTAATGTGCGGCGGAATCTCACCAAGGTTCTGGCCTGCGGCTACGGCATCAACCATATCGAGCAGCGACAGGTGCGCGGCATTGAGTGTTGCGCACACATCATCACTACAATTCAACTGGCCGCTGGTAATGCGCTGATAAGCTGCCTGCAATTTCTCGCCCAAAGTAGCCATTGGAGGCAGATAAGCATGCGCTGCACCGTGAGTAAGATTGCGTAACTCATTGATCAGTGGATTGAGTTGTTGCAGGTCGTTCGGTGTTTCTCGCCAGTGCCCGATGATTTGATCAGCATTGAGCAACAGATTCATCTCTTCTGCCATAAATATCGACAGTAGTTCAGGATCAATCGGACGTTTGCCGTTCGCATCGGCTTCCTGTTGGCGTGCCAGGGGAGCAACATGAATTTCACGCAATTCGTATACGCGTGCGAGGAATTGCTGCAGGCGCGGAATTTCTATCGGTTCATTGTTATGGATGTTGTCCAGCGCAATGTGTGTGTAACTGACGGCATCGCGCAACAGTTGCAGAATGTCATCATTGATATTGACCTGATAGCTGCGCAATTCCTTAACAAATTTTTCCAGCGGCGTTGCCAACTCGGCAACGGGAGTGATCTCCGCCATGTGCGCACTGCCCTTGAGGGTATGCAAGGCTCGTTGCATGTGTTCGCTGGGTGGGTCGTAGAAGGGCGCTTGCTCTTCCATGCGTTGAATATAATTCTGGACGACTTCCAGGTGACTCAAGGCTTCCGCACCGAAGATATCCCACAACTGAATATCCGGATCGTCAGCTTCACTGCTGTCTTCCTCAATTAAATAACCATCCAGCGTGCTAATGCCGGGCGATGACAGCGAGTCATAATCAATGACCTCCTCATCGTCCAAATGTGGCTCGGTGTTGTCTTCGTCGGTTGTTGCGTCAATGAAGCTCGCATAGGTGATCTCTTCCGCTTGCGACAGGTTGCCGTTTTCCGGCTCCAGTTCTGCGGCGATAGTCTCCAGTGTAATCTCGGCATCGTCACTGTCGACGTCCAATGTTTCGAGCGTTTCCGCTTCGGGAGTAACTTCCACAGTGGCCGGCGCATCGTTTAATTCCGGTGGTACTATGCCTTTGGCCAAGGCTTCGGCTTGTGCGCGATAAGCGGCTGTTAACTCAGGCTCGGGATTGGGTTGGTGCAAACTGAACGCGTTGATCATGCCGGGTAATAGCAGGCGTACTTTTTCAATAATGGCCACGTGTGGATGAGACGGAGTGACTGTGCCATCGATGATACGGTTCAGCATATTTTCGATAGACCAGGCGAGCTCGCCTATGTCGTTTGCGCCAACCATTCGGCCGCTGCCTTTTAGCGTGTGGAATGCACGACGGAATTCGGTCAGTGCTTCGGCATCGCCAAAATTTTGCGCCCATTGTGGGAAATATTCACCGATGGTTTGGGTAACTTCACCGGCTTCTTCAACAAAGATATCGATAATCTCATCATCAAGATCGTCATCATCATCTTCAGCAATATTTTCGGCCGTGGATGAGTAATTGATTAGCTCTTCTGCTACGAATTCCTGGTCGGCAACCGGTTCTTGAACCAGAATTGGCTCTGGCTCCGATAGATCTTCCTCGGGCAGAGCCCATTCGTTTACGGTGATTTCTTCCGGCTCAAGCTCTGTTGCTGTTTCTGCTGTCATGGCAACAGTGGAATTGGTGTCGGTATCTGGATCAAGGGCAGCTTGATAAGCAGCCAGTAGTGCCGCCGTATCCTCGTCGCTTTCCTGGGTTATATCCGGTACTTCTGCGTCTGGAACTGCTTGCGCTGACGGTTTTTCATCGGTGTCGACAACAGGTGTTCGATCATCTTCCCCATCGAAAGGTTTGGATTCGGGGCGCGGCATTTTGGCCACGGCATAGCCCAGCGATGCCACGCTTTCTTCAGCGACGCTTAACAATAAATCATTTTCTTCTTTGCGCGCACCGCTGCTCAGACGCTCCAGATAATATTCAACACTGGTGATAGCATCAGCAAGAGTGTCGAGATTATTCCACTGGGGAACCTCGTCCTGTTGCAGCAGTTGTTCTTCAATGTAACGCGCACAAGCACCGAGAATCCGGGCGGGGCGGGGCAGCGGCATAATTTCGAGGCCGCCGCGAATCTCACGCAGAGTTTCGGGAACGGCTTGCAAGTGCGCGCGATCCCATTGTGAAGCGATGTATTCGATGATGGCGTCTTTGGCATGCTCCAGGCCATTACGTGACTCCCGCAGTACCGATTCTTTGGCGCGAGAGAGGGTAATGTCGGCGTCTTCACCGGAGCGGTTGGCTTGGCTGGATTGCGAGGCAAGGTGATCCAGTGCATCTTCAATCTCGATAACCTTGCCCGCCACGGACATCAGTTGGTCGTTGGATAATTGGCTGTTGGCGTCGACCACCATTTCCAGCACAGCGCCCTGTTCCAGCACTTGCTTACGCAACTCACCGATACCGAGTACTGCCATGGTATCTGCTACCCGCTTAACCACGGGCAGTGCATCGCTTAATGCGCTGCGTGTATCGCCACCTGAAAGGCAGATATCCAGTGCATGTTTGATAACATCCAATTCACCTTTCAATGCCTCGACAACAGAACGCATGGCTTCCGGGTCGGGAGCCGACAGCATATTCTGTGTTTCATCACCCACTTCTTTACCTTCCACCAGCGCTGCTTCCAATTGGTAGCCCTGATAGATACGTTGTAGATGTGAATTAGGTGGGAAACCCGGCGCATGTTTGCCGGAGCGGGCAACATAGTAAAGCAGGTTTTTAATGAGCTCGTCCTGGGTAAACGCATCCAGGGCTTTGACGCCATGAACTGCAAGGACCTTGATTTCCTTATCGAGCTGACGCAGCAAATTTTTGATGGAAACACTGATTTCGATGGCGTCGATTTGCAGCGCTTCAGCCAAGGCGAGACAGATGTCCCACAATGGCGCCCGCGCTGTGCCTTGTGTCAGTTTATGCAAACGGCTGAATACTTTTTGCAGATAACCCAGATTTTCATCCGGATTAACGCCGCGAATAAAACCGGCAGCAGCGTATTGATACATCTGCCGCAGTTTTTTTACCATTTCCTGGAACTGTTGATTGTCTTGCGTCACTGGCAAACGCATCCCGCTGATGCGTTTGGCAGGGGCGAGATTTGGAACAAATAATTTGGTATCTGTCAGCAGACTCTCGCCGCGTACTGCGCGCAAGTCATTGAGCAGTGGCAAGACCACCAGCGGATTATCGCGGCGAGTAGCCTTTACCTGATCGAGATAAACCGGGAATTGCAGGATAGCGCGCATTAACACTTCCTGCGCTTCGGCAGGATTGGCCACGGCATTGTTGATCATGGCTTGGGTCAGCTTTTCCATTTCCTCGGCGAGCATGGCTGCGCCGTAAAACTCCACCATTTGCAAACTGCCATGTACCTGATGAATATGCGTCAGGCAAAAACGGATGCGCGCCGTATCTTTCGGATTTTCAACAAAGGCTTCAAGCGATTGACGAGCTTCTTTCAGCGTCTCGCCAATTTCGTGGATAAGCCAATCCAACGCGGCAAAATTGCGATTATCTG
>CAMPIG010000465.1 GCA_946886255.1 uncultured Cellvibrio sp.
TTCGATCTGGTTCATCATCTTCATGGCTTCGATAATACAAATCACATCGCCCACTTTGACGTGTTTACCTACTTCTGCAAAAGCTGGAGAACCTGGGCTCGGTGAACGATAAAAGGTGCCGACCATGGGCGATTTCACAACATGGCCATCATATGAGGCCTTGGCGGGAGCATCATTGTTAGCGGCGGGTGCTGAAACCGGTGCAGCGGCGGGCGCGGCCGGTTGCGGCGCATAAGCGGCTTGCATTGGTGCTGCGATGTACTGCGGCTGACCTGAGTAGTTACGGCTGATACGTACTGATTCTTCGCCTTCTTTGATCTCCAGCTCACCGATATCGGATTCTTCCAGCAGTTCGATCAATTTTTTAATTTTGCGAATATCCATAGAGTCCTCTCTAGAACAAGGGTTGTATGTGAAATAGGGTTAATGCTTTAGCAATTGAAAGGCCGCGCGCAACGCCAGTTCATAACTGGTTGCACCGAAGCCGCAGATGACGCCCTGGGCGACATCGGAAAAATAAGAATGATGCCGGAATGCCTCACGTTTATGGATATTAGATAGGTGTACCTCGATAAACGGGATATCAACAGCGAGGAGTGCATCGCGCAGTGCCACACTTGTGTGAGTAAAGGCCGCAGGATTGATCAGGATAAAGTCCACACCTTCTTTGCGGGCATCGTGGATGCGTTCGATCAATTCGTATTCCGCATTGCTTTGCAGGTTCAGGAAGTGGTGCCCGGCATCGTGGCACAGTTGGGCGAGCTGCTGGTTGATGGAATCCAGCGTTGCCGCTCCGTAAATCCCCGGCTCGCGCAAGCCGAGCAGGTTAAGGTTGGGGCCGTGAAGTACCAGAATGGTAGCCATGGATTCAATTAATCCTGTTTTTGATATTTATCTGGCGAAAGTGTGTGCCGATGACACTAGTGTTACAACGAACTTCGTCGAATTTGAGCTTATCGGCTAAGACTAGTTCGGTTTATGAGCAAATCAAACCAGAACCTGCAAAAGACCGCTCGTGTTAGTGCAAAGTGGGGCGAGTTTGCCGTAAAAAAAACGGGCTGTCCACGACCCCGCGAGGATTTTGCGTATTTGTCGGAAAATAGCGGCAAGATTAAGGAAGTTAGGGCGCTAATCCCTTCTGGTGCTGTTTGCTTTCAATCGCGATCAGCTCTGAAGCCTGCACGTTATGGTCTTGATCAAGGGGATTTGATGGACTTTTCGCGAAAATACGCGAAAAGTCCATTAATTTCGCCAATTTAGTCATTAAAAGCTGTTTTCTGGCCGCTGATTGACTCAATTAGCCTGCCAGGAGTTAATAATTGCGGCAAAATCTCCGCTTTAGCGTTGCTTCCGGCAGGAAACCATAAATAGAGCGGGACACCACTGCGGCCATACTCGGTTAGCAGGGCAGTGATCTGGGGGTCGCGATTAGTCCAGTCGCCTTTAAGGGTTACAACTTGATAATCGTCGAATGTCTGTTCTACTTCTGCGGTGTGAAGGGTCAGGCGCTCATTCGCGAGGCAGGTCAGACACCAGTCTGCGGTGAGGTTAACGAATACCGGTGTTCCCGACGCGCGCAATTGCTGCAAGCGCTCCGGTGAGTAAGCCTGCCACCGGGATGATTCGGTGGTTTGCCCGATCATCTGCCAGGGCAAGACAAGCGCGCCAATCCAGGCGGCAGCAATCAAGGCGCGGCGTAACCATTGCCAGGCACCGTGAGCTGAGCGATTAAGCAGCCAGCAACCAAATGCGATAGCTACTGCGCCGGCGGCGACGATCATGCTGGCATCGACACCCGCCTGACGACCCAATACCCAAAGCAACCAGACCGCTGTGAGGTAGAGGGGAAATGCGAGAAATTCTTTCAGGTTTTCCATCCAGACGCCGGGTTTTGGCAAGCGATTGGCGAGGGCGGGCAAATAACACAGTAATAACAGGGGTAGCGCCATGCCCAGACCCAAAGCGGCAAAGATGGCAAGGCAAACGATGGCGGGCTGGGTTAAGGCAAATCCCAATGCGGCCCCCATAAAGGGTGCTGTGCAGGGACTGGCCACGACAACGGCCAGCACCCCGGTAAAGAAAGAGCCGCTCAGACCGGATTTCTGGGTTAGCGATTGTCCGGCTCCCATCCAACGGGTGCCGATATTGATCAGCCCCGACATGCTCAGTCCCATCACAAAAAACAGATAGGTCAGAGCGGCGATTAGCAGCGGGGATTGCAACTGAAAGCCCCACCCAATGGCTTCACCGCCAGCTCTCGCAAGCAACAATGCACCAGCGAAGGCAACAAAACATGCCACGATACCGGCGGTATAAACCCAGCCATGCAATGGCAGGCGGTCGCGATCCGCCTGGGCCAGGCTCATGACCTTGATAGACAGTACCGGAAACACGCAGGGCATCAGGTTCAGGATGATGCCACCGAGGATGGCGAAGAGCATGATCTTGATCAATGAGGCTGGCACTTCCGTTGTTGTAGCTGGCGGGGTTTCTACCAGTGATGGATCTTCCGGCGGTGGCAAAATCACGACCTGATTATTTCCCGGGTCAACCTGTAGGTAATCGGTATAGGGTGGATAGCACAAGCCTGCGTCGGCACAACCCTGGGACTCCACTTGCAAGTTAAAGGGGGCTGTATCGGGTGGCAGGTCGACTGTCAGTACCGCTTTGTCGTAAAACACGGTCATGTCTTTGGCGAAGAACTCGTCGTACTTGGTGATGCCTGCGCCGAACTGGGGTGTCAGGGCAATGCCATTGCTGGCACTCAGTTTGAAGCGTTCTTCATATAAGTAGTAAGCCGGTGCAATGGCCCACTCCAGTACAAGCTGGTTATCTTCAACATGTGCTTGTAGTTGAAAGGCTTCTGTGACTAACAGAAATTCGTCGTCAGGAGCGAAAATGCTGGTATCCAGGCTGCTTTGCTTGGGGGTGTCAAAAATATCCTGGGCCTGGCTTGTTGACGAAAACAGCAGGCAGCTGAACGCCAGGGCAAGATAAGCCAGGAAGCGGGCAGGATGGGGCAAGGTCACGAGAGCAGGCATAGTCAGTGATTTCTTGTTGTGAGTTGGGTAAGTAGTCGGGCTATGTGTCGCCGGGGGTGTCATGAATCTTGTGGCCTAGTAGTATAGGCCCTGGTTTGATTTCCGAATGACCGGATGTGATTCCCGAATGATTCCCGAACGAAAAGATCCGTGGCGGTAGAAGACACCTGGAAAATTCTAGCGGATTAGACAGGCTTTGGTGTGTTGGTTCACACAACTTTTTACTCCGTTTGTCATTCTGTTCAAGCAATTTTGATAGATTCGTATCATATGACGTGCCTGTAGTTGAACTTCTTTATCAGAGAACCCGGTTTTATGCGTAAAGTGATGTGTCAGTTATTTGTTGTCAGTGTGTTATCCACGGTATTGGGGGCTTGCCAGACATCCCCCAGGCCAGCACCAAAAAAACCTGCCCCGGTGGCTGCCGTTCCCGAGCCCCGCCCAGCACCCAAGCCGGTCAATACCCGCGAGCAAAGCATCAAGCGTTTGCTGGCAGATGCCGAGTATGCGTTAAGTCAAAACCAATTGTTGATGCCGCTCAATGATAACGCCCACGATCGTTACCATGCTGTGTTGCTGATGGATCCTGACAACAGTGAAGCGAAAACCGGTTTGCAGGCGATTACCCTGCGCTATCTGGAGTTGGC
>CAMPIG010000466.1 GCA_946886255.1 uncultured Cellvibrio sp.
GGCCATGTGCTGTCGTTGTTGGCGGATAAAAAAGTCAACGTCGTGGACATGGTCAACAAAAGTCGCGGCGAGATGGCTTATAACATCATTGATGTTGAGCAGGCGCCCAGCGATGAGGTGATTGCTGCAATTCGCGCCGTTGATCATGTCATTGCGGTGCGCGTGATCTAGGCGAATCGCCGGTCGCAATGAGTGGCCGGCAATTCATCTCGCAAGACACGGCCAGAGACGGAAGACAAGAGAACAACAAACGATGTACAAGTTGGTATTTTTCGTCCCTGAGTCCCATCTTGATGCTGTCAAATCGGCGGTCTTTGCGGTGGGTGCCGGGCGTATCGGCAACTACGATTGTTGTGCGTGGCAAATACGAGGAGAAGGGCAGTTCCGGCCTTTGCCCGGCAGCAGACCGTATATCGGTAACACCAATGAGTTAGCCGTTGTTGCTGAATATCGTGTGGAGATGGTCTGTGCTGATGACTGTATTGCAGAAGCACTCAAGGCGCTTCGTGCGTCCCATCCCTATGAAGAGCCCGCCTATGATATTTGGCGCTTGGCCGACATTCCGGCTTAGTGGTATGGTTGGATTTCTCGTGTCTGGTGCCGGAACGAACTCATGAGACCGCTGTGGCAATATTTACAGAATTATCTCCAGCCTAATCACGCCCTGACCCAGCAAGTGGGTTTTTATCCCGCCCAGGCCTCGGTGATGGTGTTATTTACCGATGCAGAAAATCCCGAACTCATCTTCACTCTGCGTGCCCAACATTTGACGAACCACCCCGGTGAAGTGGCGTTTCCCGGCGGCATGTGGGAAGCCGATGATAAAACTTTACTTGATACCGCCTTGCGCGAAAGCCATGAAGAAATCGGTTTGTCACCGGCAGCAGTCAAATTGTTGGGAGCCTGTAAACCGCGCGCAACACGTGCCGGTGTTCGTGTCTCGCCCTTTGTCGGGGTGATCGACCCGAGTGTTGAACTCGTACCCAGCCCCGATGAACTGGATGCTGTCTTTCGAGTTCCTTTATCGGCTTTTCGCGAGGGCATACAAACTCGTACCGATATTTTCTCCCATGCCGGAAAGTCCTGGCATGTGCCGGCGTATGAACATCAGGGGTATGAGATCTGGGGTTTTACGGCGGCATTAACCAGTGAAATCATTACGGCTGTATTCAATGCAACCGATGAAGTCTTGCCAATCGAATAACATTGTTTTTCTCAGTCAAGGAGTTCGCATCATGAAAAAACTATTTACCGGTTTAATTGCACTGTGCTTTGCTGCGCTGGCGCAGGCGGAAGTGCAGACCAAAGTCATTGAATATAAAGTTAATGGTGAAAGCTTCACCGGCTATCTCGCTTACGACGACAGTGTGCAAGGCAAACGACCGGGGATTCTGGTTGCTCACGAATGGTGGGGACATAACGATTACGTACGTAAACGTGCCGAGATGCTTGCCGAATTGGGCTATACCGCGTTTGCGCTGGATATGTTCGGCACGGGTAAGTTGACTGATCATCCTGATGAAGCGGGAAAATTTGTCCAGATGGTCACGAGTAATATTGATGTAGCCGAAGAGCGTTTTGAAGCAGCCTACAATTTGCTGCGCAACCAGCCGACAGTAAACCCGGAGCATATTGCTGCAGTTGGCTACTGCTTTGGTGGTGGCACCGCTTTGCACATGGCGCGTCAGGGAATGGATCTGGATGCGGTGGTCAGCTTTCACGGTGCTCTGGCTACGAAAACCCCGGCGCAAGATGGAGAGGTTAGTGCCGAACTGCTGATCTTGACCGGCGCGGATGACCCCATGGTGCCGGCTGAGCAGGTGGAAGCGTTCCGCAAAGAGATGACTGACGCCAATGTCGCTTTCCGGATGTATTCCTACCCCGGTGCCACGCATGGTTTTACCAACCCGGAGGTAACCGAACTGGGCAAGCGTTACAACCTACCTTTGGCCTACAATGCGGCTGCGGATGCAGATTCCTGGGAAAAAATGCGTGAATTTTTGCGAGATGTCCTTGCCAGGGAATGATGTTTCTTCCAGCGGAAGATCGCCGATTTTCCGCTGGTAACCGTTTGACTTAATGGCGCCTTCTGCCAATATTGACGGAACAATAGTGATCATACGACGGGTTTTATAGGGCGGCCGAGCATGAATAATGATCGGTAGATCAATAGATTTCCCACAGCCTGACGCTGGCGGGACTCACAATAAGGCAATTAAGGATGAGTAATTTTCAAGCGCCGCTGCGCGATATTGATTTTGTCCTGTTTGAATTATTTAATTACGAATCACATTGCCAGGTATTGCCCGGTGGTGCTGACCTCAATCGCGAATTGGCTACGGCAATTTTTAATGAAAATGCCCGCTTCTGCCATGAGATATTAGCCCCTCTCAATCCCATCGGTGACACTCAGGGATGTCTTTGGCGCGAAGGACAGGTGCAAACGCCGGACGGCTTCAAGGAGGCCTACCAACAATATTGCCAGGCCGGTTGGCCCTCCATGACTCGCAATACGGAGTACGGTGGCCAGGGATTGCCGTTGTCGCTGGGGGTGGTACTTAACGAGATGGTGGCATCTGCCAATGCGGCTTGGGCGATGTATCCCGGTTTATCCCAAGGTGCGATGCATACCATTGAGGTGCATGGCACGAATTACCAACGGCAGACTTTTTTACCACGGTTGATCTCCGGCGACTGGACCGGCACCATGTGCCTCACGGAAGCCCATTGCGGCAGTGATCTCGGGTTGTTGCGTACCCGTGCAGAGCCTCAGGCCGACGGCAGTTATCGCATTACCGGAACCAAGATTTTTATTTCCGCCGGCGATCACGATATGGCGAACAATATTATTCATATCGTGCTGGCTCGACTGCCCGATGCACCTGCTGGAACCAAGGGCATTTCACTGTTTATCGTGCCCAAGTTTCAGGTGAATACCGATGGCACATTAGGCCAACATAACAATGTGCATTGTGGCTCTATTGAACACAAGATGGGGATCCACGGTAATGCCACTTGTGTGCTGAATTTTGACAGTGCGACTGCCACCTTACTGGGGAAGCCCAACAAGGGTTTGAATGGCATGTTCACCTTTATGAATCTCGCGCGGCTCGGTACCGGTTCGCAGGGCTTGGCGCTGGCGGAGGCCGCTTGGCAAAAATCCCTGGCTTATGCGCGTGAGCGATTGCAGATGCGCTCCCTGACCGGCCCGAAGAATCCGCAGGGTATTGCAGACCCGATTATCGTTCACCCGGATGTGCGCCGGATGCTGCTCACACAGAAAGCCCTGATTGAAGGGGCGCGGATGCTGGCGTATTTTGCGGCAATGCAAATTGATATCAGCCAACACGGGGCAGAGCCTGCTGCCCGGGAAGACGCGGAAGAAATGCTCAGTATTCTCACGCCGATTGCCAAGGCATTTATGACGGAGACCGGTTTTGAATCGACCAATCATGCGCTGCAATGTTTCGGTGGCCACGGTTATATTCGCGAATGGGGACTGGAGCAGATCGTGCGGGATGCGCGCATCGCCAGCTTATACGAAGGCACCACCGGCATTCAGGCACTGGATCTTTTAGGGCGCAAAGAATTGATGCCCCAAGGCCAGGCGTTGCATGGTTTTATCCGTCTGATCGAGGATTTCGGTGTGTTCCACGC
>CAMPIG010000467.1 GCA_946886255.1 uncultured Cellvibrio sp.
CTCTACGTCGGTATCGGTTCCAACAGCAATATTACGGAGCGCGGCATGATTGCCGAAGTCGACCGCGCCATGATCTGGGAAGTGAATGCAGAAACCGGCGCGCATCGACCTTATGCGACTGGTTTACGGAATCCCACCGCGTTGACCATTCAACCCGGCACCGGCCAATTGTGGACCGTGGTGAATGAGCGCGATGAGATAGGACCGAACCTGGTACCTGATTACCTGACCTCGGTTCAGGAGGGCGGATTTTACGGTTGGCCTTATAGCTATTGGGGTCAACATGTAGATGACCGGGTGCGCCCACAGGACCCACAAAAAGTTGCGTCTGCCATCACACCTGATTATGCGCTGGGATCGCATGTTGCGGCACTCGGGCTCGACTTTTCAGAACCCAGCATGGGCGCAAAATTCGCCGATGGCGTATTCGTCGGAATGCACGGTAGCTGGAATCGTGAAAATCCGGTGGGCTATAAAGTTGTTTTCGTACCCTTTCGCGAAGGCCGTCCTGCCGGTCAACCGGTGGATTTTCTTACTGGTTTTCTCGGCAAAGACGGCAAAACCCGCGGACGCCCCGTTGGCGTGACGGTAGATCCAAAAGGCGCGCTGATTGTCGCGGACGATCTTTCCAATACAATCTGGCGAGTGACGCCGACAGGTCCGCAGTGACAGTGTTTAGTGCAACGTTATGCTGGTTGATTAAGTGAATCAGGCTTCAATATTTTTTACCTAAAGCACGGACGCATTCGGGTAATGCAATAATCATCCCTATTCCGTTCTCTTAATCTAATGAAAAATTTAAAAGGTGATATTGGAAAATTTTACTTAGCTGTCATCTTTTGAAAGACGAGCTTTTACAATAACAAAAAGTTCGAGCAACAAAATAAGCGCGCTTGCCACAGCGACTATGATGGACATAACGAATAAAATCCCATGGGATTTGTAGCCTGCATAAGCCAGTACAGCGGAGAACAACAGCACCAATAATGTTGTCAGCAGATTCTCTTTATCACTTCGACTGACAGAATCGATTGTTTTTGCTGCGTAATGGTTAATGCGATTCGGTAATTTATTGGTCACGTCGAATACCCTCGTCTCAAGCCCATCTCCAGGAAGTAGGTAACTCACGCCCCAATCCATACATTTGGCGAATTATTTGTCCTTCGTGCATCACCTCGTGCTCTGCAATGGCCGCGAGTAGCTCATCATGTTCGGATGTCCAATCAGACACAGCTTCTATTGCTGCAATCAACGCTTGACCAGACGACGCCAGCGCATGCTCGAAACTCTCACGATCATAGGTTTTCATGGAACACGAGAACCCTTGCCATTCACCTGAAGCCAGCGCCTTGGCATAACTCTCCCGTGTTCCCACAATGCACCAGAGATGCTCAATAACAGACTTATTCTTTGGGATATCCAACTTTTTATTTAGATCATTGGAATCAATTGCTAAGATAAAATCCGAGTAAGAATTAATCCGCTTTTCAATGTTTCGGATAATGGTCTTTCTCATGCTCCCTCCTGTTAACCTTTTACCAACAACTGTAGCGGCCAAATTTACTATGCCGTTACAACTTTACAACGAGGTCGCCACAGTAAGCCACACCTTTACGTGCAGATTAGTCCTGTTTTAATCGCTATCTATTTAACAACATCCATAAAAAAGCCCGCGAATAGCGGGCTTTTTTACATCACAGAAAAAACTAGGGAGTTAACAACACCTTCACGCTGTTATCCACTTCGCTGGCCGAGATATAACCCACAGCGCCGGGTGTGGCAGACACAGTCGCCTTCATCGCTGCAGTCGAGTCAAGAGTTCGCGGGGGATGGCCTTTGCCCGTAAAAACCTGTTGCGACCAAAAGGCATTTAATTGCGCCTGACTGCGACCGGTGACTTTGGTATGAAATTCTTCGCGCAAGGGATTTCCCGTTTCCAGATCGAGGGGCACTGCGGCTTGCCCATTCGGGAGCTGGTTACTTCGACCTACAAACAGGTCGCGTATTTGATTGGCATCGAGCGTATCCGGGCCCGCCGGATGGCCAATAACAACAACATCGGCGAGAGCAAAAGGCGATGCAAGCAGTACAAGTAAGATCCAGTGTTTAGTTTTCATTCTGATCTCCTTAAAAGACGGCATCGAGTTTGATGGTGTAAAGCGTGGCATCACTGTATTGCCGTTCCGGCGCGGTGAGGTTACCCGGCAATCCACCCCCTGTGTCACCAAAACTACTGGTACGCGTCACGTCAAATTTAATTGCAACATTGGTTAGCGCGTCCCATCGCAGGCCAACACCGGTTGCCGTACGTTCAATATTATTCAGATCACTGGCAGTAAGAATATTAGGATCATTATAGAAAGGACTGCCGGGTGTGGTTAACAAAGCAAAAGCTTGCGCTGCTGACAATGGGCGCTCTCCATCGTCTGTGGACTCAATCATCGCGACAGTAACGTAAGGCGTAAGCGATCCAAAGCGTCTTGCTGCGGTAATGTAAGCAGAGCGCGTATCTGTTGTCGGACCGTCCAATTCAATGTTGGTGAACTCACCAAGAATATGCCAGTTCCCATTATTGTAGGCTGCACCGAAACCGTAGAAGCTTGCATCCAACGCCTCCGCCCCTAGGACGACTTCTGCCGCACTATACACACCGCGTAGAGTCCAGACAAAATCGGTCCAGGTAAGTGACCCGCCCGTAATGTCCCGTACATCAACCTCAATGCCTTCAATATTCACATTCGTTTGACCTATGAAGGGTTGCGCCGACAGTGTGGAGTTTCCGAAATTCCAATCGTAAATACCATCCACGCCGGTATACGTACTAAAGGGCAGTTGGCCATATACTTCTATCGGTGGCCGCGCCCAAGGTTGCGCGTAACCAACTTCCAGAGAGTCGGAATACATAAACAAAGGTTGCCGCATTTTTCCCGCGCGCGCTTTAAAATTATTATTGAATTTATGCGAGATATACGCCCACTCCATATCAGGATCCCATTCTTCGATACCACGAGCAACAAGTTGCATAACGACTTCGGTAGATGCACTGATATTAAAGGTGCCTTGTAAGCCCAACCTACTTTCATCTTCAAGACTATAATCCTCCAGGTATCCGCCATAGCCCGCGTTATTACTCGCACGTCCATAACCAACGCTGAGAAAACCGTTAAAGCGAACACGTTCTGCAGTCGGCATTGCCTGCTTTTGTTGCAAGATCGCTACTTGTCGCTCCAGCTGCTCGATGCGTTGCGTATCAGATGTTTGCGCTTGCGCGCCTGTTACCACTAATAACGTCACGACTGCCATCCCATGTTTTTCAGACAGTGCTAAGTTTTTCATTGAAACCTCCAGATTGTTTTATAGTTAACAATAAAGCAGCTGATAATGGTTTATTTAATTTTTCTTATTGAGAAAGTGTTAACTTTAACTAAACGCGGAATTGACCGGCGATAGTCCGTAATGCCTGACTAATACGGTCGATGTCGCGGCTGATAATATCCAGTTCATTGGTTCGTTCAGTGACGCCTTCGGCGTTGTGATAAATTTCCGTAACGTGATGCAGCACTGAAGAAAAGGTTTGGCTTTGTTGGTTTGTTGCCGATGCAATTTTTTCGTTTATCTGACTAATATTCTGCACATTATTTAAAATGGAATTTAA
>CAMPIG010000468.1 GCA_946886255.1 uncultured Cellvibrio sp.
GCGACAAACGTTTATCGGCGGCAGCGGCCTGCGCCAGTGCCAACTCCGGCGTGACGGTGATGTAACTGTTGTAGGTTTTATCCAACCGCGCAATACGGTCGAGGTAATGCTGGGTGAGTTCGGTGCTGGAGAAGTCCTTGCGGCGCAGGCCCTGGGTCAACTCGGCAATGGTAAATTGATGCATTGCAAAAGATTCCTGGTCATTCATGGGCTAGCAAAATTTGCCAGCAGGCTGGGGTCAATGAGGGTTTATTCGATCACCTGGGGTACCAGGTAAAGACCATCCTGGGTTGCCGGGGCGATGGCCTGGAACTGCTCACGTTGGTTGGGTTCGGTTATTTCGTCGGCGCGCAGGCGTTGGACAGCGTCCAACGGGTGAGCCATAGGGACAACGCCATCGGTATTGACAGCTTGCAATTGATCGACCAGTGCAAGTACATCGGAGATGCTATTGGCCACCTGGTCAGCAGTATTTTCAGAGATAGCGATGCGCGCCAGCTCGGCCAGTTTTGCAATATCGGAACGGTCTACAGCCATTGTCAGGTTCACTCCAGAGAACGTCGACCGCTAACTATTCGTTAAAAAGGTCGAATAACGTGAGAAAAAAACGCATCTTGTCAAAATGGGCGCTAAACTTATCACATTTGCGCCTTGCCCTAAATCCCTCTCGTTGATAGAGTGCCAGCACCTGTGAGCGCTTCGCAGATTTTGTTTGTCAACCAGAAAAATAATGGGTGACGAGCGAAAATAATTGCTGCTCCCTCGGCGAATTTATTCAGGTTGGTTCGGTCAAATTCAAGTTCTGGATGAACGTCAGTTAACCGACTGGCCCCCGGATTTTTTACCCAATGATTTTTATTAGATAACTGCATTGACTATCGGCAGATGCAAGATCAGTTTTTACTAATTGATGTGCTCTTGCCGAGGTGTGCAGATACAGAATATTAAGGTCTCGTCAACTCATGTTAAAACACCTGCGCGGAGCTTTTTCCAACGATCTCTCCATTGACCTCGGCACTGCCAACACTCTGATTTATGTTCGCGGACGCGGCATCGTACTCAACGAGCCCTCGGTTGTGGCCATTCGCCACCACAATGGTCACAAGATTGTGGAAGCTGTCGGTGCAGAAGCCAAACGCATGCTCGGTCGTACCCCTGGCAACATTACCGCAATTCGCCCCCTGAAAGACGGTGTGATTGCCGACTTCCAGGTCACCGAAAAAATGCTGCAACACTTTATCCGCAAGGTCCACGAAAACAGTTGGTTCAGCCCCAGCCCCCGCGTCCTGATCAGTGTCCCCTGTCTCTCCACCGAAGTTGAAAAACGTGCGATTCGTGAATCGGCCATGGGCGCCGGTGCCCGTGAGGTACGTTTGATCGAAGAGCCTATGGCGGCGGCTATCGGTGCCGGTTTGAAAGTCGCGGAAGCCAGTGGTTCCATGGTGGTGGATATTGGCGGCGGTACCACCGAAATCGCCGTCATCTCCCTGAATGGCGTAGTGTATTCCGATTCTGTGCGGATTGGTGGTGACCGTTTCGACGAGGCTATCGTTAATTATGTGCGCCGTAACTACGGCAGTGTTATCGGTGACGCAACAGCGGAACGCATCAAGCAGGAAATCGGTTGTGCGTTTGCCGGCAGTGAAATGCGCGAAATTGATGTGCGCGGTCGCAACCTGGCAGAAGGTGTGCCGCGCAGCTTTACCCTGAACAGTGATGAAGTGCTCGAAGCCCTTCAAGATCCTCTGGCCGGTATTGTCCAAGCGGTCAAGAGTGCGCTGGAGCAATCTCCGCCTGAACTGGCGTCGGATATTGCCGAAAGTGGCGTGGTATTAACCGGCGGCGGCGCCTTGTTGCGCGATATCGATCGCTTGTTATCCAACGAAACCGGACTACCTTTTATCATTGCCGATGATCCGCTGACCTGCGTGGCCCGTGGTGGCGGTATGGCAATGGAGATGAATGACAAGCGTATCGACCTGTTGTCATCCTGATCCATAGCGTCAACCGATAGTCATGTAACAGGTGTGCGCAGGATTGTCGGTCTCCAATTCCTATAACCTGTTGTCTTGGGGTGGTATCTACCGCTCCCTCGCTAAACGGGAGAACTTGCCATTAAACCTCTGTTCACAAAAGGTTCTGCGGGGACGTCGCGGGCGTTGATATTTATTGTGCTGATGATCGCCCTGATCTTTATCAGCATCTATACCAATTGGCTGGCGCCGGTGCGTCAGCAACTCAGTGTCCTCGCGGTTCCTTTTTATCAGCTCACGGATATACCTCATCGTCTGGATGTATGGCGTCAGAACACCTTCGTATCCCGTCGCGAACTGGCCCTTGAAAACGAAACCCTGAAAACAGAATTGCTGATTCACCAGCGTAAGCTCCAGCAAATGGCCGCGCTTGCCGCTGAAAACGTGCGTCTGCGTCAACTGATGAACGCGACGGATATCTTGCAGGACAGCGTGCTGGTTGCCGAGTTGATCGGTGTTTCTCCCAACCCCCTGAGTCATACCGTGGTGATCAATCGTGGTAACAGCGAGGGTGTATTTGTTGGCCAGCCGGTGCTGGATGCCTTTGGTCTGATGGGGCAGGTTACCGAGGTCAGTGAACACAGCAGTCGCGCATTATTAATCTCTGATGCGACCCACGCCTTGCCCGTGCAGGTAAATCGCAACGGGGTGCGGGCGATTGCGGAAGGCACGGGCGATCTCAACAGGCTGCGTTTGCGCCACGTTTCCAATACCACCGATATCCGCGAAGGCGACCTTTTGGTCAGTTCCGGTCTGGGTAAGCGCTTTCCGGTGGGTTATCCCGTGGCAGAAGTGGAAAGTATTGAGCGCGATCCCGGTCAGGCGTTTGCTACCGTTATCGCGCGTCCGATGGCGCGTCTGGATCGCAGCCGCCATGTCCTCCTGGTCTTTGACTCCCGGGAAAATAATCCCTGATGCTGCCGACCAGATATCACACCCAGGTTGTCATTGCAGCGACCTTTGCACTGGCGCTGCTGCTCGCTGTTTACCCTTTACCTTTATCATGGCGTTGGTGGCGGCCTGAATTTGTGGTGATGGTTGCCATCTATTGGATTTTTACCCTCCCGCTGCGCACCAGCCTGATACTCTTGATGTTATTGGGTGTATTCCAGGATTTGCTGGAAGGCGTGCCCTTCGGTCAGCACGGTCTGGCATTGGTGATCGTGGCCTATATTTGCCTGTTGTCCTATCAGCGTGTACGCAATTACAGTCTGTGGAAACAATCCTGCTGGGTGTTTGTATTGGTGGGCATCGCGCAGTTAACCGATAACTGGGTGCAGGCCATGAGCGGCCGCCCCCTGAGTGGCATCATGTTTTTATACCCGGCGTTTGCCAGCGCGTGTTTTTGGCCTATCTGCTACCTTTGGTTGGAGGCAGTGCGCCGGCGCTATCGTATCGCATGATGCGCTGCAGCGGACGGGCTGACGATAATGAAAAGTACTTTTTTCCTTCTTCTTCACACCATTCAGGGGTTGTTCAGTTGATGGTTGCTACATCTCATCTCTACCTGGCTTCCCGCTCGCCACGGCGACGGGAGCTGCTCACCCAGATCGGTGTTAACCATAGCGTTTTGCAAGTTGATGTGCCGGAGATGCCC
>CAMPIG010000469.1 GCA_946886255.1 uncultured Cellvibrio sp.
TGTCGATGCTGAGCCCCCACGGATGGGTTCACGGCGTGTCTCACCCCCTACTCCGCAACGACTGCCCCGCCCGTTACACTAAACATTTATTATTAAACGCACACCATCAGAAAATCCCGACAAAACCGTGAAAATATTTTTCACTCTGTGAGTTTCATAGCGTTTAATCCGCCACATGACACTTTCATGTCGGGTTCCCCCCTCCCTCTGCGTTTACATAACCGGCAGTGGTATTTACATAACAAAGACCGCCCACAACGCGGTCCACACATAAAGGGGAAAACCAAAAGTGATCAGCTCACACAAAAAGAAACTCGCCTCCACCATCGCACTACTCACACTCGGCACCGCACTACCGCTACATGCCCAACAACCCGCCAGCGATGACGACGCGATTGAAGAACTATTCGTCACCGGTATTCGCGGCAGCTTAAAACAATCACTTAATGTCAAACAAAACGCCGACTCCATTGTCGACGCCATCAACGCCGAAGACATCGGCAAATTCCCGGATAAAAACGTCGCCGATTCATTGCAACGGATTCCCGGTATTTCTGTTGATCGCATCTGGGGCGAAGGACGGGATATCTTTGTGCGCGGCACCAATAGCACCATGAATCGCACGCTGATGAACGGCCAGAATGTCGCCTCCGCCTATTGGTGGGCCAACGACAATCCAAGTCGTGGATTTAATTATTCCATCCTCGCCTCAGAGCTGGTGTCATCGCTGGAAGTGTATAAAAGTCCGGAAGCGGATATTGACGAAGGCAGTATCGGTGGTACGGTAATTGTGCGCACACGTAAACCATTGGATCTGGACTCCATGACTTTCCACGCCTCCGCTGAAGGCGTTTACAGCGAACTTCCCGACGAAATTGATCCGCAATTCTCGGCACTGGGTAGTTGGAAAAATGCCGACGAAACCTTCGGTATTCTTGCGTCCGTCAGCTCGCAAAAGCGCACGGTACGACGCGATGGTCTGGAAGCATTCCCGACCAACACACTCTATTCAGTCACCGATCAAAACGGCGATGTGACTGACAATGTGTATGCCGTGTGGGGTGGCGGTTCAGCAATTTTCCAACAGGACAACGAGCGCCTGACCACCAACCTGACCATGCAGTTTATGCCCACTGACGCCTGGGATATGGTGTTGAACTACGTTAAATCTGATATGGATTCCGACAACAACAACCAGAATTATTTGTTTATGCCCGGCGGGTACAAACTGGAAAATGGCGACACGGTAACGGACCCGCGTTTTATTCCTACTGGCGATGGTAATCTCGCATTGGTTGGCGGCACATTGGAAAATCCCGACAGCGGTGGTGCGGCTATCGAACCGATTTTCCGTGAAGCATCCGTAGAAACAGAAGTACTGGATTTTGACGTGACCTATCACGGGGACGGTTGGGTTGCTCACGGGCAAATCGGCACGACCAATGCGGAAGGTGGCAGCGATCGCGATATGGGTTACTGGTTTGAAGCCAACACGCGCGAACGGATTAACCTTGGCCCCAACACGATCGAAATTGAATACCTCGACATTGATCCCACGGATCATTCGGCGCTCACGCTGATGAGTGCCCGCGATTGGATTCGCACCATGGAAGACGAGGAAAATTATGCGCAAGCCGATGTGGAGTTTGATGTGGATTGGGGGCCGATTACCAGCGTTAAACTGGGCACCAAATTTCGCGATGAAACCATTACTAACAATCGCACGGTAGGTACCACCGACAGTACGCATCCGGCCTGGCGCACCATCACCATGGATGAAGTATCCGGTGGGCTAACGCCGCGTTTGCACGGTGAATCTGCCACGGCAGGATCCTTAACCCAATACGCCTGGATCGACGGTGGTCTGGCAAAATCAGTCATCGATCCGATGTTCCGCGATGGGGCTATGACCTACACCTTCGATCAGCAAGCCTATTACGAAATCAACGAAGAAATTATGGCTTTGTATGCAAAAGCAAATTTTGAGACCGGCAAATGGCGCGGCAATCTGGGCGTGCGTGGTGTAGAAACAGATCAAACATCGCAGGCTTATATCGACGGAGAATTGGGTAGCATTTCGCGTAGTTACACCGATTATTTGCCGAGCCTGAATGTGATCTACGATGCGGCGGATGATGTGATCGTGCGCATGGCCGCGTCGCAAGTGATGGCGCGCCCGACTTTTCAGGACCTGAGTGCAAACCTGACCATCAACGCCACTACCTCCTCGGCCAGTGCAGGCAACCCAGCGCTTGAACCTTTCTACGCCGATCAATATGAGGCCGGTGTGGAATGGTATTTTGCGGAGGCAGCCATTTTATCGGCGACGTATTTTGTTAAGGACCTGGATACCTTTGTGTTTACCCGTACCGCCGAAGAAGTTATCGACGGACAAACATTGACGGTGACGCGGCCTTATAACGCGCCGGACGGTGCAGATATCCAGGGGCTGGAGCTGCAATGGCAGCAGGAGTTGGGCATGGGTTTTGGTGTGGTGGCTAACTATACCTATACGGATGCGACTGTACCGGCTGTTGATGGCGGACAAAAATTAAAATTACCCGGTAACTCGGAGGATCAGTTAAACGCGTCCGTGTATTACGAAGACGATGTGTTCAGTGTACGTCTGTCCTACAACTATCGCTCGGAGGCTTTCGGCGGTTTGACATCCGGTTCGCAGTTGGTGACGGATGAATATGATCAATGGGACGCGACAGCTAACTGGTCGATCACGGATCAGGTTTCGTTATTTTTTACCGCCGTCAACCTGACGAATGAAATTATCTACCAGCGCACTGATGATGGAATTCCGGTGGGTTTTTATGAGAATGGTGCGCGCTACAGTGTTGGTGCGCGCTTGCAATTTTAAGCTACTGCATCTTCTGAAGGCCGTTGTACTCACAGGGAGGTGCAACCCCAAACCTCAGTACTTTGCCCGGCTAGGCCGGGCTTTTTTATGTCGGGGTATGTTTATCGGAGGAATGTTCCTGGCGATATTGCGAAGGTGTTTGTCCCAGGTGTTTTTTAAAGATAGTGTTGAACGTCGACTTGGATGTGAAGCCTGCCATGGCGAGGATATCCAACATCGAAGCGCTCTGATACTCCGCATCCCGCAACAAACGCTTTGCCTCATCTACACGATAACCATTGATAAACTCAAAAAAATTCTTGCCAAAGTGTTGATTCAATATGCGCGACAACGTCCGCTCAGGTAAAGAAAGGCGTTTGGCCAGGAGTTCGATATTGATATTTGAATCGAGAAATGGCTTTTCCTTTGCCATAAAAGTTTGCAAACGCTCGACCTGTTCCTGTTTAAAATACGGTGAGGCTGGTTCTGCCGGTGTATTGCGTTGGTCGTCAATGCCGTCAAATAAATGGGTGTAACGAATGCTGATAAACACCAGGGAATTAACGAAAAAGAAGGTGAAGTAGTTGGTACAGATACCGAGGATATTGGCCAGATCCGAGCCGATCCGATAGCCAATGGTATGAATCAATAGCGCCCAACTGGCAATCAATACAAAGCCGCTGACAAACCAGGTTAGCCAACGTCGCTCACGATCCTCGAGATTGGCATAGTTATCGCGCAGCAAGCGACGGTAGCGATGCAATTCATACAGGCACCAGC
>CAMPIG010000470.1 GCA_946886255.1 uncultured Cellvibrio sp.
ACATTCAACGTGTCGTAATAAGATTGACCGCCCTGCGCAGCCGATGCATCGTAAATTCTTTGATTAATGGTGATGTTGTTTCCGGCTGATAATGATAATAAGGGGGCGTCGTTCTGATAGTTGTTTGAGTGAAGAACAGAACTATCAAAATTGAATTCATGATCCAGAATAATATTGTTACCCGCCTGGATTATCACGTCGCTTGTGTTGCTGTCTGGATTGCCAGTGGCACTATCTGATCGAAGCTGTCCGAGCCTGGCATCCCCGGTTACATCTATGCTGATACTTCCATAACCACTATTAGAGAATGTATCTATAATTCCAAAGAGCGAACCGTCGAATGCGCTGTAAAAGTTCGCTGGGCGGGGAGTATCATTTCCTACTGTAAAACTGCCGCCATTAGTTTTAACACTGCCGTATATTTGCACGTCACCCGCACCAAGGCTGTTAATACGTACATCGCCGCCGTCGGTATTTATAGATGGTGTGCTAAGTGGTTCGCCGAGACTAAAGTTGAGACTGGTAGCAGTGAAGTTTCCGCCATTCGTGTCAATAACGGAGTCTCCAGAGATGTTGATATCCCCACCAGCATTAAAAATTAGATTAAATTCATTATTACCTTCGGCTTTTATATCAAAACCTTCAGTTCTAATATCTCGATGAGCAATTAATTCCAATGTTCGCGTGTAATTACCAGACCCGAAAACAGCATCAGTGGCAAAAATAATATCTCCGTCATCTACATCCTCCGCATTACCGGTTTGAATGGTGACATTGCCAGTCTGCAAGGCGGTGAGAATTCTGTTCCAGCCGATATAAGCACCAACACCTGTTGATGTATAAGGCGAACCATCAGTGACCTCATTAAATTCAGATGTTGGGGTAATTGTTAAGCTGTAGGGGTCGATCAACCACTTCCCACCTACACCTTTTGCAGAAGATATATCCGGGGTAGAAGTAATCGCAAAACCCTTCAATCCCGATGTTTCAATAAAACCACCATTACCGCCATAAACACCACCATGAACAGATAGATGGCCGTGAATTCTTGCCGTGTCACTGGCAAAAGTAATCAGTCGACCACCATCACCGTTCAGCAAGCCATCGGCTGTAATACTCACATCGCTGTCTAAAAATATAAATTCAGCATTTCTGACTAGCGGATTAGCGCCCGTTCGATCACCGCCGATCAGTATCTCACCGCCACCATTAGCGCCTGATGCACTCACACTGGATTGGTCAAAAACACCTACTTTATTGCCAAGGATTTTTACATCGCCACCTTTCCCTTGAGCAATAGATATGGCAGAAACAACGCCCTGATCTCTTATTTCCGTTGTATCTACGCTGTGCAACTCAATGCTGCCGCCATCACCATTTTTTGAGTCCGCTGTAAGGCTGCCGGAATTGGTAATGTTTTCTCCTATGGCGACAATGCGGCCAGCGCTATCCACCTCAGTTGAAACGTTAAGTTTTCCCGTATTGACCAAATCGTCTCCGGCGCCGAGGGTAAAACTTCCGTCCTGATGCATAACCACACTTTTGGCTTCCCCTACTCCACCGGAGTTAACCGCTTGTGAAAAAATATCCTGGCTAACGCTTGCGGTTAGCAATATCCGACCACCTTCGGCATTAATCTCACCGCTGTTAACAACGGCAGCGTCTATACCCAATTCATCTTGCAATGTGGCCTTGCTTATTTTCACACCAACCAAGCCATCAGGTTCAAAAGTCACCACAGCCTCTTTGCCCGCTGCCAGATTCACCGTACCCAGCTTTGCTGATATCAGACCCTCATTGTTAACCTGTTGACCAGTTAAGGTGACGGAACCACCCGTGGCAGCATTAATAATACCGGCGTTAACGACTTTGCCTTCTGTGCCGTCAACCGCAGACAAGGTAAATTCCCCATTCATAAAATCGTCGGGATTTATCTGCAATCCACTCGCAATAATGCCACCCACATTAATGCGAGAATTTTCACCAAAGAAGACACCATTGGGGTTAACCAGAATAATCTGTCCATTCGATTCGATTTGTCCGTGAATTTCAGATCCGGAATGACTGAGAATACGGTTCAGTGCGATTGAAGAAGCCCCCGGCTGGTGGAATTCAACCCGCTCGTTTGCATCGACATTAAAACTTTGCCAATCGATAGCCATCCGGTCGGTGTGTTGGTCAATTCGGGTATTAAAGCCCGATTGATTAATATCACCTCGCCCCCCAACGATTTTTCCGCCTTCCGGCCCCGCCATTACCTGCGCAGTTGCAATCAACTGCGATGCAGCAGCAATTGCCAGATAAAGAGATTTACGGCTTCTGAGTAAATTAGCAGGACAGGAAGTATGGTTTTTCATAGTATTGGTCAGGGTTAGTGAAATTTAAGTTGATTAAAGTTGTGACGTTATCTTTAAAAGAGTTGAAGCACTTGATTATGGGAACGACTTACAACTTTCCTGTTTCATATTGGTCTGCAATCTCTTTCAGAAAATCCATCAAGCCATTTTGAAACAACCATGGATCGGAGATCGTAAAAGTTTGCAGTGATGTCGAAGAAATATAACTGTATCGGCTGCCATTAGTAATATCGTAGCCAGGATGATCGCAACCCGCATAGACCACCCTCATAACGTGCAATTCTTCGCCATCAACTATCTCTTCGTAACTGATCTTGTCGGCAGCCAAACCGCCCTCTTCCGAAGACTTAAAGAACTTCTGCTCAATCACGTTGATAAACCACCGAACACCACTCAAGGGCATTTCAAATTGACCAGCAATCAATTTTGTTTCGCCCGGCCGGTAAGGGCTTGTCAGCGGATATGTGTGAAATTTTTCCTCGTACACCAGCAAATGATTATCCTCCCGAACAAAATACGCATCATATTCGCTTTGTGGCTTATCGAATTTTTTCAGCAGTTGCTGAGGAGCAAGAGGCTGCCGTGGATTGTACAGTTTGAATTGCCTCATGATGTTTTCCTTATTGGCTTCGCGACAATACGTTTTGCACTGCTACTGTTTTCCAGCGCGCTTAACGTCTGCGGATTTTTGTCGTAGGTGAATGTCTCCATCACCCCGCATTGCTGTTTGCCAGGCAATAAGTTTTCCGTAGTACCATCGCCCCTGAAACATTCGTTGGCACCCAGTTTTCGGTGAATATTGGCTCGCGTTTCAAATTGTTGTCTGTCTTTACTGGAGGTGAATATTTCTTCAGAGTAATCTTGAATATCTTTATCGCTTTTAATATCCAGATTACGAGCATTGAACTGTGTCACGTGCTCCGCATACACCTTATTATATTCCGGTGTCATTACTTCTTTAACTCGTTCAGGGTCGAGCCCTTTAACTTCCTTATTCGCAAATGCTTCCAACTTTTTGTGGGTGGGTACAATGCTTACACTTTGCCCTGCACCAACGGCCAGGGTATCCACTACAACCAGTGAATAAGTTTTAGCGGAATCATAATTCGGAATGCCCAGTACTGCACAAATGGTTTGAGGATCAGTATCGGCATTTTCCAGTTGATTAAATGTTGTAGACCAGAATTTGACACTGCCATCGGCATCTTGCCGTCCCAGATAAGCCGTATCTCCGGCATATTTTGATTCGGTGAAACGCACAATAAAACG
>CAMPIG010000471.1 GCA_946886255.1 uncultured Cellvibrio sp.
TTGTTGGCTGACAAACCTTCACGAATCGCTTTGATAATCGGAA
The DNA here is from genome assembly GCA_946886255.1 of uncultured Cellvibrio sp. The sequence goes on from CAMPIG010000471.1 coordinate 44, forward strand.
TACCACCGGCCACCGCTGCTTCAAACGCAACAGTGACACCTTTTGCATTGGCCGCTGCAAAGATCTCATTACCGTGATGAGCAATTAATGCTTTGTTGGCGGTGATGACATGTTTACCATTGGCGATCGCTCTCAGGACCAAGTCCTTCGCTATGGTCGTTCCGCCGATCAACTCAACCAGGATGTCGACCTCGAGGTTGTCCGCTACCGCGAAGATATCGCGAGTTACATTAAACGAAGCGGTATCGCAGTTGGGGTTGTCGCGGCGGGCGGCAATCTGGGCAATCGTAATATCACAACCGGCTCTGGCATTAATAACGCGCCCATTGCGCGTTAATACATTAACGGTGCCACTGCCTACGGTCCCAAGACCGCAGATACCTATTTTGACCGGTTTCAAGATGGTGTCCCCTGCGAATAGAAATTGAACAGAAAAGCGCTCAACTGAGCAAAAGACGGCAACCTTACTGAGCTGTATCGAGAGTGTCAATCAGCCAATGGAAATCTCCCGCTTCGCCTGATAGCAAAGCGGGAGCAGCGTGTAGAATGGAATTAATTAAATACCCAGAGCCTGAGCCATTTGCTCTGGGGGCATGTATCCCGGCATCAACCGACCATCGGGAAACCATACCGCCGGGGTACCGTTAACACCGATCTGGCCACCCAATTTGAAATCCTCTGCCACAGGATTTTTATCGCACTTGGCTGGCGGAACCTGTTGATCATTTTTCAGCGCCGTCAGAGCAGCTTGTTGATCTTTGGAGCACCAGGCAGTAACCAATTTATCTGCCGAAGCGCTGGGAACACCAGCGCGTGGGTATGCCAGATAGCGGATTTCAATACCCAGGTCGTTGTACCCCGGCTTTTTCTGGCCCTGGTCTTCGTAGGCATGGATTTGCTTGTGAAGCAGCCTGCAATAACCGCAATCAATATCGGTGAAGACATAGACCACAGCCTTGGTCTTCTCCTTGGGCTTGAAGATAATCGTATCTTTCGGATCAATTTTGGACAGTAAACGCTTGCGCTCTTCTACTACGTAGGGGTCTTCAAAACGGGAGAAGCCGTTTGCATCAATGGAGAAAATTTCACCGGCAATAAATTTATCGCCATCGGGGGTGACATACAGTGTTGGGCCGCCGGTAACCTGCACCTGATACAAGCCATCAATAGGTGCTGGACGGGGCTCACCAAATTGAATTTCGGGGCGCGCTTGCTTCAAACGCTCGCTGATAATTTTCTCGGGTGACTTACGCGAAAGCATACCCGCACCACCGGCCTCTTCAGCCATGGATAACACGGGGACTGACAATAAAGCCCCGGCACCCAACAGGCCGATAATCGTTTTTTTAATCATAATCATGTCCTAATTGCGGCTAAGAAATTTCAAAATTTTGCCAATTGTAACGTCTTGTTTATTGTTAACCCCGGGGATGGTGCTCGGTATGCTGAGCTTTCATCCGGGTACGCGCCACATGGGTGTATATCTGGGTAGTCGACAAGTCGCTATGCCCCAGCAATAACTGCACAACCCGTAAATCTGCACCATGATTCAGAAGATGCGTGGCAAAAGCATGACGCAGCGTATGCGGCGACAAGGGTTTATCAATACCAGCAACCTGTGCCCAGTACTTGATGCGATACCAGAAGGTCTGGCGAGTCATCGGCTGAGCGCGCGTACTGGGGAAGACTATCTCATCCGGGCAATTATGCAACAACACAGGTCTCGCTTCACGCAAATAGCGCATCAACCAGGCAGCCGCTTCCTCCCCCATGGGGATCAACCGCTCCTTGCTCCCCTTGCCCATCACCCTCAATACATTCTGACGCAGATTGACCTGGGACATCTGCAAACTAACCAATTCGGTAACCCGCAAACCACACGCGTATAACACCTCTAACATCGTGCGATCACGCAGCCCAATGGGATCATCCAATGTGGGTGCGTCCAACAGACTCTCAACATCCGCCTCGGTCAAGGATTTCGGCAAAGCGCGCTGTAGCTTGGGGTTTTCCACCAACGCCAGAGGATTTTCCTTGATAATGCCTTCACGAAGCTGATAGCGATAAAAACCGCGCACGCAAGACAAAAACCTGGCTGTGGAACGGCTGGAAATTTTCTGTTCGTGACGATAAGCCAGATAATGCAATAGGGTTTGTGGATCTACATTCAGAAACCCTGTTCCACTTTTATTCAACCACTGCCCAAATGCCGCAAGATCGGCGCGGTAAGATTCCAACGTATTTTGACTTAATCCTTTCTCCATCCAGACCGCATCCAGATAGTGTTCAAGCAGCAAAGAATCTTCATTTGACAGCATGATGGGCCTAATCAAGCAGTGGCAATTGCGCTCATGAATATCTACCCGCTATTATTGCCAGCAGATAGGACAAACAACAACCGTATAAATTCAACCTACTCTAAGAACAAAAAGGCCGGAGCAGTTTCCCGCTCCGGCCTTTTTGTTATCGGAAGATACTTTATCCGATCTATTACACCAGCTTCTCTTTAATACGAGCCGCTTTACCGGTGAGGTCACGCAAGTAGTACAACTTGGCTTGACGCACATCACCACGACGCTTCAGAGCAACGCTCTCTACTTGTGGGCTGTGGGTTTGGAACGTCCGCTCAACGCCTACACCGTGGGAAATTTTACGCACGGTGAAAGCAGAGTTCAGGCCGCGATTGCGCTTGGCAATAACAACACCTTCAAATGCCTGCAAACGCTCACGGTTACCTTCGATAACCTTTACTTGAACAACAACGGTATCACCCGGAGAAAATTCGGTGACTTCTTTTTTCAGTTGTTCGTTTTCCAGTGCCTGGATAATTGGGTTTTTGCTACTCATGGTTTTGCTCCTGAGAGTCTGTAGCTTCACAGCTAGAGTTTGTCGTTTTCAAGGTCTCGACGAAAGTCCGTCAACAGCACCTGCTGTTCCTCGGTTAATGTTATTACTTGCAATAAATCTGGCCGTTTAAGCCAGGTTCGCCCCAGCGCCTGCTTTAGACGCCAGCGCCGAATCTGTTCGTGATTACCGGATAACAATACATCCGGAACCCGCATATCTTCATACACTTCTGGACGCGTGTAGTGCGGACAGTCCAGCAAGCCTTCAGTAAAAGAATCCTGTTCAGCCGATTGAGCATGATTTAGCGCCCCGGGTATCAAGCGCGTCACTGCATCAATCAATACCATGGCTGGCAACTCACCACCGCTGACCACATAATCACCGATGGACCATTCTTCATCCACCATCGTCTGAATCAAGCGCTCATCAATTCCTTCGTAGCGCCCGGCAACCAGAATCATATTGGTGTAACACGACAGCTCAACCACACCTTTTTGGTCAAGAGGCCTGCCCTGAGGTGACAGATAAATAACCCTCGCTGCTTCCCCTGCCCAGCTTTTTGCAGCCTGGATCGCATCGCGCAAAGGTTGCACCATCATCACCATTCCCGGGCCGCCACCGTAAGGGCGATCATCCACCGTACTATGGCGATCCGAGGTAAATTCCCGGGGGTTCCAACATCTGATTGAAATCAGATCCTGCTTTACCGCCCGAGCAGTAATACCGCT
>CAMPIG010000472.1 GCA_946886255.1 uncultured Cellvibrio sp.
GTCAGATAAACCCAACGCTCCAGACTAATTGCCAATCCAAGCGCTAATACCAGAGCGATTGGATACATAAAAAATCCACCGTCCTGAAAGAAGCTGGTTACCATATTGTATAAATCGTTCATGATAATTTCTCTCTGTTAACAATTAATCTGCTGAACCGGCGCTTTCCAGATTCATTTCGTTGTAAATATTCATTGAGTTAAGCAAAACATCCCGGTCGACGACCTGCAGCGTCTGGTCATGCTTGCGTTCCATATTCCACTGCAATTTATCCGGCGTGGTATTTCCTTTCCACGGAATAAAATAACTGATCGCCGGCTGCTCTTTGTCTCCGATAAATGTGGATTCCAACAGAATCGTCGGATCGGCATTTTCGGAGGCTTCCTCAGCCCACGAGGCTGTAGCCACAGACAACAATACCGCGATAATCAATAGTGTTTTCATAGATTTTTCTTTACATCAATTCACGATAGGGGTTTGGATTCGGCTTTTTGCTTTTCCACCACCAGACTGATGGGAACTCCGGTGCGCTGCTGGATCTCTGCCAACCACTTGGCGACATCTTTGTTCTCACCCTTGGTGAGAAACTGATAAGCCTCCATATGCTTTTGCGCGCGCAACGGGTGGTTGAGGTAAATGTCGTAGAGCACAGCGAGATTCAGATGTGCTTCCGGGAAATCCGGCCACAGGGCAAGGGATTTGGCATAGGTATTCTGCGCATGAAGAAAGTTGCCTTGCAGACGCTGTGCTTTTGCCAATCGCATATAAGCATTCACATTCTTGCTGTTAAGCTCTATCGCTTTAGCGTAGTGTGTTACCGCCTGATCATATTGTTTTTGCTCAAGCGCCACATCACCCAATCCAATCCATGGGCCAGATAAATTTTTGTCTTCTTCGGCCAAAGTTTTGAAAAGCTGTTCTGCGTGGCGGTAATTCTTTTGTTTTAAGGCCCGCTTGGCATCGATGTATTTAACAATAGATTCCTGTTTTATCTTGCCCCGCTGAGCAAGATAAGGGTTTTCTTTTGGCTCATAAGGCAGATATGCCCCTGCTTCATCTGTCTCGGGAACGGGCAGGTACTCCAGAGTCGATACCAGAGTGGCTTGCTGGTTTTCGTCCACCACGAGATTGATCTTTGATCCAGAGGTTGTGGCACAACCTACACTGATCAGCAACCCACCCGCCAGCAATGTGCATGCAATAACGTTAACGTATTTCATCGCCGTAACTCACCATAATTTCCGTCTTGTTATATCTTGCCGGATTCAGTTTCATCATCTCGGCAAAACTCCGGTCGATCCACTCGTTAAATTTGCCTTCCCATGCGCGATCAATATTGGCCTGATGCAGCTCAATGGCCAGACCATCGAATGGCAACGCCTGCTCTTCAATAATTTCTGCGTAGATAGTTTGCTCATCCGGCGATAACCCGGCCGGTTTGGGTGACGCCCGTAACTCCATAGCAAACTGCTGATACAAGTTCGCAATCTTGAAGCTGGACATGGTGACAAATTCCAGAATGCCGTAATCAGCTGACGACTGATATTGTTTGACGGCACTTCCCAGAGATTTGTTTTTAGCGGGTAAGCTTTTCACCAAAGGTAGATAAAGCTTGTGCGATGAAAATTCAGCCGCGTAGTAATCCCCGTACTTAATGTTTGCCCACGCCCCAAGCCATCGGCTGCGATCCGTGCGTTGAGGGCCGGCTTTCTGGTCGCCCTCGATTAAACGCTTTAGCCAAAATAATTGCTTTTCTGTATCGCCCAACTTCTCATACTGGGTCGCCAGGTGATAGCGCGCTTCCATTCGGGAAGTAAAGGGTTTTTCGTAGGTAGCATCGTAGCTCTTAAAATGTTCGATTGATGTGGCGTAGTTCTTGTTTTTCTCAAACATTGTGGCCGCCAGGAACAAGGCTTCCCGACGGACTTCCGCATCGGGATCTTTTTCACTCAAACCGAGGTAACTTTCAGCGGCCAGCGCCCAGTTTTCATTTTTCTCATAAGCGAATGCCAGCTTACGAGGAAACTCTACCGCTAACTCATGCTCCGGGTAGAGCGTGGCCAGCTCTTTCAATTCGGTAATCGCACGATCCCACTGCTCCAGCTCCAACAGCATACTGGCCGCGTCAAACTGGGCAGTAACCCGGATGGTGGAATTCGGGGTCAAGGTTTTAATCTTCAGCAATTGTCCGATAGCGGCTTCTTTTTCTCCGCTGTCCACAATACCTTCCGACTTTTTGTAAATGGCCGCCGCCAGGCGCTCGGAAATCTGGGTATATTCGTCGCTGGTGCGATCAACCAACTCACGCTGATTCAGGTAATTATTTTCCGCGCTTTGATAATCACCTAGCTTGAAATGCGAGTGAGCCATAATACCGTAAGCGGTTTTCTTGAGTGTTTTATCCAGCTGCGGATTGTTTGCAATCAGGTTGCCGGACACCTCCAGCGCGCGCTGGTATTGATCGAGGCTGAACAAGTATTCCGCCGCGTTGGTCAGCACCATGGGGGAACGGCTGTCGGTGTGAAAGGTCTTGGCGAACTGCAAACTGCTTTCCACTGCCTGCGCCTGCCATTTCTTTATATCCTGGCTGTCTGCTGGCAGGGTTTCGATATGTTTCTGGTAAGAAATAATTGCTGCATAACCGGCGTTGGCTGCATGCTTTTCGGCGCTTTTTCCTTTCGGACGATAAGCCACTCGCTCGTAGTCTGCCACCGCTTCTGCATAGCGCTTGGCAAGGAATAAAGCTTCAGCTTTGAGGAAGTAAATTTCATCGATGCGTGCATCATCGGGAAAAGTCGCTACATATTGCTGATAGAAATCGGCAGCGCGATCAAACGACGCAATTGACAGTATGGATTTTTCAGCAATCTCTTTGTCGTCGCGGTTCTTTTTCTCGGCAAGTTCAGCAACCAGCTCCTGGTAATCCTGACCTTCGTTGTAATAATGGCGCGCCAGTTCATCAAGATAGACCTTGATCGATTGGCTCACGTTAGCCGGCATACCACCCCGATTACCTTGGTAATCCGAATGCAAACCATAGGCATTGACATAGGCCTCTTTTTCATCCAATGCCTTACGTGGAAATCCACCTTTGATGTAAGTATTAATCAGCTTCTCATGCAGCATGGGTGACTGAACTGAGTGGCGATGATTATTAACAAATAATCTGAAAGCGGTAGCAGAGTCTTCATAAAGTTCTTTTTCAAGATAATGCTCGCCGATATCTTCATAGATCATCCAGACATAACTTTTAGTGGCAATCGCCTCCAATGAGGCGATGGTCTCTGCACCGCCGATTCTGTCGAGCGCTAATGTCATGGAGTGCAAGGTATCTTTTACTAACGGCTTTTCAGCTTTACCCAGATTCTCAATGGAAGATTGATTAATCAACAGCTGATCGAGTACATAAGTAAATGCATCAATGCTTTTGTTGTATTCGGTTTGCTTGTAGTAGGCCCAACCCAACATGTAATGGGCATTGATGGCTAACTTGCTTTTATCCAGCTGGGTCACTGCATGGTAAGACTGCTCGGCGCGCCGATAGTCCTGATTATTGAAATGAATATCGCCCTTGCGAAAATAGGCTTCGGCGAGATTGGGATAAGTAGGATGACGCG
>CAMPIG010000473.1 GCA_946886255.1 uncultured Cellvibrio sp.
AAAAAACCTTCAATGATGCCGAGTTGTGACGGTGAATTTTTATTCACGTGAGAAGTGCTCCGTCGAATAATAGTAAGCACAGCATAATCAGCGGGTGTAATGAAAGAAAGGAATCAGTAAGCGAATACGAACGCCCGTAGAAATTATAACCGGGAACCACCGTTAACTGACTTGGTCGACTTGAGAGCGAATTGACACTTAGGGACCATCTGCCTATGATAGCGGGCTTTTTGCACCGTCGAATTTTATGTCAGCCCTGCCTTTGAGGGGCCTTTCTTTACCGAGCTTTACCCGAATATCCAGCAGGTAAGCCCGGTCAGGGAGGTGGGCAGGGTTGCGTCGCGCTACGTGTTTGTGAATGCCGCAAGGGGACACAGATCCACCAACGGTAACCAGACCACAACAGGAATCAACCCAATGCAGACTTGTACTTACGGAGTGCTCCATGGCTAGCCGCACTGATTTACCGTCCTGGCAAGCGCTTGTTGCCCATGCGCAGCAGATGAAAAAGCGCCATATCAAAGAATTGTTTAAAGAAGACGATTCCCGCTTTACCAAATTCTCCATCGAACTTCCACACCTGTTGTTCGACTACTCCAAGAACCTGATTACCGAAGAAACTAAAGCCGCTTTGTTGGCTCTGGCGCAAGAGACTGATGTGGAATCCTGGCGTGACAAGATGTTCGCGGGCGAGCACATCAATCGCACAGAAGATCGGGCGGTCATGCATGTGGCCTTGCGTGACCAGTCCAGTCAGCCCATCCTGATTGATGGCAAAGATGTTCGTCCGGCGATCAATGCCGAGTTGGAACGTATGCGTAAGCTCTCTGAGGAGGTTCGTTCCGGCAATTGGCTAGGCTATACCGGCAAACCTATTACAGATGTTGTTAGTATCGGTATCGGCGGTTCTAATCTCGGGCCTTTGATGGTCACCGAAGCACTAAGGTCTTATAGCGATGGCCGCCTTGCCATGCATTATGTTTCCAATGTAGATGGCGTGCAGGTGGCCGAAGTCCTGGCGCAACTGAATCCCGAAACCACGCTGTTTGTAATTTCCTCCAAAACGTTTACCACCCTTGAAACCATGACCAATGCCCGTACAGCCGAGCAATGGTTTCTTAAGGCAGCTAAAGAACGCAGTGCTATTGCGCGTCATTTTGTTGCCGTTTCCACCAACCGCAAATTGGTTACGGAATTCGGTATTGCGGAAGAGAATATTTTTGATATGTGGGATTGGGTTGGCGGTCGTTTTTCACTGTGGTCTGCCATCGGCTTGCCCATTGTGTTGTCTCTGGGGTATGAGCGATTTAACGAGTTGCTGCAAGGTGCTTATGAAATGGACCAACATTTCAAACAGGCTCCCTTGGCAGAAAACGCGCCGGTTATGTTGGCCCTAATCGGTATCTGGAATCGTAATTTCCTGAATTACACTGCTCAAGCCTTGTTGCCCTACGACCAGTGTCTGCATCGCTTCCCTGCTTATATGCAACAGGCTGAGATGGAGAGTAATGGTAAGTCTGTGAACTGGGCTGGTGAGCAAATTTCTTACGGCAGCGTTCCGCTGGTCTGGGGCGAAGTGGGCATCAACGGCCAGCATGCTTTCTACCAAATGCTTCATCAGGGCACCGATATCATCCCGGCGGATTTTATCGGATCTGTTGCCAGTAATATTGATGTGCCTGACCACCATGATGCATTGATGGCCAATTTCTTTGCGCAATCTCAAGCCATGATGCAGGGTATTGATGCCGAGCAGGTACGGAGTGAGTTGAATGCCAAAGGAGTGTCCGCAGCGCGTATTGAGGAACTGGTACCGCAAAAGGTGCACCGTGGCAACCGCCCCACCAACACTTTGTTATTAGGCAAAGTGGATGCAAGAACATTGGGTGCGCTGATTGCGCTCTATGAGCATAAGATTTTTGTGCAGGGAATTATTTGGGAGATTTACTCGTTTGATCAGTGGGGTGTGGAACTGGGCAAAGTTCTTGCTGCAGGTATTCAACCGGAATTGGCAGCAGATAAAGCGGTCAGCGCCCACCACGATGCCTCTACACGCAATCTGATAGACTACTACAAGCAAGCAAAACACAAACAGCAGTAATCTCGGCTGTTGGGAGTGAGAGAAGAGCTGGAGCTATCCTGCGGCAATGTATCGTGGGAAGTCACAGCGGCTGTTTTGGCAGCCTTTAAAGATCACCAATATTGATCGCCAAGAGAAAAAGGTACTGCATGTAACCGATGCTCAGAGAGCGGTAGGTTGGTAGTGATACCAATTTATCTGATGAGCAGCGAGTAAATTTAACTGGCCCCGATGCCAGTGTTAAGGCTGATGTCCTGAAGCCAACAGCTGACAGTACCTATGACTTTTGCAGTGGCTTTATCAACTGTCACTGCATCCCGTGGCAGCCTTATCGAGAAATGGTACCAACATGACCGACCCCAGACTCGTCGACATTACCGACCGAATCATTGAGAGAAGTCGCGCGACCCGTGCGGCTTATATGGAACGAGTGGCCAGGATGCATAGCAATGGCCCCGCTCGTAAGCGTTTATCCTGCGGTAATCTGGCGCACGGTTTTGCCGCCTGTGGTCAAGAAGATAAGCATGCTTTGGCAGAAGGCGATGCACCCAATTTGGGCGTAGTGTCGGCCTATAATGAAATGTTGTCAGCCCACGTTCCCTATGGCACCTATCTGGAGCCCATCAAGAAAGCAGCCCATGGTATAGGCATGACCGCACAATTTGCCGGTGGTGTGCCGGCGATGTGTGATGGTGTTACTCAGGGACGCGATGGTATGGATATGTCGCTGTTCAGTCGCGATGTCATCGCCATGGCAACGGCCGTAGCGCTGTCGCACGACATGTTTGATGGTGTGATGTGCCTCGGTATTTGTGACAAGATTGTACCGGGTCTATTAATAGGTGCGCTGTCGTTCGGCCAATTGCCGACAATTTTCATCCCTGGTGGACCTATGACGCCCGGCTTGCCCAATGCTGATAAAGTCCGCGTTCGCCAGTTATTTGCGGAAGGTAAAGTCGGTCGCAAAGAATTGCTTGAGGCTGAGAGTGCGTCTTACCACGGTGCGGGCACCTGTACATTTTATGGTACGGCTAACAGCAACCAAATGTTGATGGAAATTATGGGGCTCCATTTACCCGGCAGCTCGTTCGTTAACCCCGATACCCCTTTGCGGGATGCGTTGACCGATGCCGCTGTTCAACAGCTAGGCAGCATTACGTCAGCGAAAGGTAACTACACGCCATTGGCCGACATCGTCGATGAAAAAGCGATTGTCAACGGTATGGTTGGCTTGATGGCAACAGGTGGTTCAACCAATCACGCTATCCATATCATGGCCATTGCTCGTGCGGCGGGTGTTATTGTCAATTGGCAAGATCTCTCCGATATCTCTGATATAACCCCCCTGATGTGTCGCATTTATCCTAATGGCTTGGCTGATATCAATCGCTTCCAGGCTGTGGGTGGGATGGGCTATTTGATGCGCGAGTTGCGCGCCTCGGGTCTGCTGCACGATGACGTGAAGACTGTGATGGGTGAGGGTGGTTTGGCGCCTTACTGCAAAGAGCCGTTCCTGGATAACGGTGAGATTG
>CAMPIG010000474.1 GCA_946886255.1 uncultured Cellvibrio sp.
ACAGTGAAGCGAAAACCGGTTTGCAGGCGATTACCCTGCGCTATCTGGAGTTGGCTCGCAGCGCAGCAGCGCGCAGTCGTTATGCTGAAGCGCAAGGGCACTTGAAAAACGCTCGCGACCTGGACCCGAAAAACCCATTGGTCGAAGAGTTTGCAGCAATTCTTCGCAAGGAGATTGCCAACCAGAAACCGCCTGCACCATACAAACCGGGGCCGGACGAGCACATGATTGATACCAGGGCATTATCCGCAAAAAGCCCGGAGGTTATCGTGCAATTGAGTGAGTTGGCACAGGTCGCGCGGGAAAGCGGTGATCTGGTTATGATTCATGCGCGCAATGATGCTGAAGGGCGGTGGATATACCAACAGATGCGCGACGCCGTGCCGGGCTTCTTGTTGCGTGGTGATATCAGGATCACCCAGCAGCCGCGCATTCAATTTGTGCCGCGCCTGCAATAATTCATAACGACTGCCAGGGGCCATACCATGTTCAACACTCTGTACCGCATTATCGCTATCACCTTTTTTTTTATGATTGGATCGGCTTTTGCTGGTCAATCTGATCCAACTGCTGTCCCGGCCGAGGCCGCCAAAACTCAATCCGATCCCGTCAAGGTTGCCACGCAGGTTCGCGTGGATGGAGCTTATATCAACGTCCCGGTTCCGGGCACCCAAAATACAGCAGCTTACTTTACGCTGCGCAACCTGGCGGATAAGCCCGTCAGTCTGGTGTCGGTGGAGGTCGATGTGGCGCAGCGGGCAGAGTTGCACAGCCACACCACCAAAGATGGGATGATGCAAATGCGTCGCGAAGAGCAGATCCTGATTCCAGCGCAATCCAGTGTGGCGTTTGCCTCGGGCTCCTACCATGTCATGTTGTTCGATCTGCAACGCAGCATCCAAACCGGTGAGGAGCTACAATTGTTATTAACCTTTGCCGACGGTAAACAACTGGTAGCGACGGCAAAGGTGAAAAGTATTTTTGATAAAGCACATCATCATTAAACGCGATTTCAAGGAATAACGGCCATGGCATTACCGAGGTTTAAAAATTTATGGGTGCGTGGTGTACGCAAGGCGCGCGACGGGTATTCCGATACGCAGGAAGATATTGCTGGCAGCAGTCTGTGGTTTCGTGCGGTGCTTATCGTATTGGTGGTTTATCTGCTGATTGCTGTTGCCGTTGGCATTTACTGGAGTTTATCGCCCGGCCTGTTTGACGTTCGCGATAATGCGCAGCAGGAATTAGCGCGTGAGCAACAGGCACTCGTCAACGGCACAGCTACCACCGCGACCTTGATTCGTGTCGCGGAGACGCTCTGGGGCAAGCCGGGCGGTTATCTTTCCAATGACATCATGCCGCCGGGGTTATGGCTCGACGATATGCCTAATTGGGAATACGGTGTATTGATCCAGGTGCGCGATATGAGCAAGGCCATGCGTGAAGCGTTCAGTCGTTCGCAGTCCCAATCCCGTGAAGACAAGGATCTTATCCTGGCTGAACCGCGTTTTAATTTTGATAACGCGAGTTGGATTTTTCCGGCATCGGAGTCCCAGTATCAGGAGGGGGCAGATTATCTGCGTCGTTACTTGCACCGCCTGGCCTATGGCAACCCGCAAGATGCCCAATTTTTTGCACGTGCGGATAATCTGAATTATTGGTTATCAACGGTTGAGACGCGTTTAGGTAATTTGTCCCAGCGGCTCAGTGCCAGTGTTGGGCAGCAGCGTTTGAATACTGACCTGCCGGGTGTTGCTCCATCTATGCACTCATTCGATGACGGCGTCGTAAAAACGCCTTGGAACGAATTGGATGATGTGTTTTTTGAAGCGCGCGGATCTGCCTGGGCTTTGATTCATATGCTTAAAGCGGTGGAAATAGATTTTGCCGATGTGCTGGAAAAGAAAAACGCCCGGGTCAGTGTGCAACAGATTATTCGCGAGCTGGAGGCGACGCAACAGACGCTGTTCAGCCCCATGGTATTGAATGGCAGTGGCTTTGGTATGCTCGCCAATCACTCGCTGGTTATGGCTTCTTATATCTCCCGCGCCAACGCGGCCATCATTGATCTGCGGCGTCTACTCGCCCAAGGGTAAATCCCGTCCGGTGAGGTTTGCTCGCTTCACCGGTATCCTTTCTGCGATGTGCTTGTTGAAAATGTGCCTGTTTTTTGCGAGGCATCGCTATCCGTCGGATGATGTACGGTTCGCAATTATGAGTAGTGCTCCATCACAACTTTTATTAATGCTACCTGCCGCAAATTAATCGCTGCGCATAATGGCGTAGAATGCCCCGCTACGTGGAGCCTTGGGGCTTCTGGTTCAGCACCCTTGATGAAAGATAAAAGTAGGGAGTTCGAATGCGATTGTTGATGATGTTAGTGGGCCTTTCTTTTGGGATTCTGGGCGCAACACAGGCATTGGCGGACTCTGCTAAAGAACCGTTATGGCTTGAGGTGATTGACCCCTATGTAGAGATGCACAGTGGGCCGGGGCGTGGTTATCCGGTGTTCTATGTTATTGAACAGGGGGAGCGGGTTGACGTGATTACACGGCGGCCGGGTTGGTATGAAGTGCGCACGCAGGACGGCAAAACCGGCTGGACTACGGCAGCACAAATTTCTCGCACCATCCAGACCACTGGCGAGCCCGCCGATCTGCCTACCGTCAGCTATGGTGATTACCTGAAGAACAGCTGGCGCGCCGGTTTTAATACAGGTCAGTTTTCCAGTGGGGAATTGCAAAGCAGCGAATTGTTCAGTGCAACGGTTGGCTACCGCCCGTTGGGATGGCTGGGCGTTGAGCTGGAAGCGGGAAAAATTTTCGGTACGGATATTAAAGGTGATCTTTACGGCGCGAACCTGGTGGTGGAGCCTTTCTCGGATTGGCGTATATCGCCGACGGTATTGATTGGTCGCGGTGTGATGAAGATTGATTCACAACCAAAATTAGTGCCGCTGCAGATTGATGATTCAGACTTTAATCATTATGGTCTGGGTTTTAACTACTATCTGGGCAGAAACTTTCTGTTCAAGGGCGAGTATCGCTCTTACTCCGTTTCCACTGATGATAACAATGTGAGTCTAGAAGCATGGACAATAGGTTTCAATTCGTTCTTTTAAAGGTAAAGGTTGCGGCCCTGATTGCTGCTATGTGCATTGCGCCGGCAGTTTTTGCGGATGAATCCGTAAGAACTGATATCTCGGACATCAATAATGAAGTGTTTGAGTTGGGTGTTTTCGTCGGCATTATCAATATTGAAGATTTTGGCAGTGAGTTTGCGCCGGGTATAAGTGCTACCTTCCGTGCCTCGGAAGATTTTTTTATCCAGTACAATTATCTGCAAACGGATGTGTCGCCTTCATCCTATGAGAACAATCAGGGGAAATTGTTTGATGGCGATGATCGGACGTTTAAGCATTACGATTTATTGATTGGTTATAACTTGTTTCAAGGAGAGTTTTTCCCTTCGCCACCTAAGGCGAATCTGTCGAGCCTTTATGTGGTGGGTGGTGTGGGTGATACGGAGTTTGGTGGGGAGTCCAGTCTGACGTATACGGTGGGGATTGGTTATCAGGTTGCGCT
>CAMPIG010000475.1 GCA_946886255.1 uncultured Cellvibrio sp.
GGCGGGGGCGGAATAGCAGCGAGTTTCTTTTGCTCCTCAAGACTCTCACTGAGCATATTGATGGTTTCTTCCAGCTTGGTCTGTTGCTGGGTAAAGATTTCCTGTTGGGATTGCTGCGTCGCCAGACATTGGTCCAGCGCATCCAGCTCGGTTTTTTTAACAAACAGATGAGAGGTCGAACTGCAAGCAGTCAGCGTTAGCCATAACGAACCAAAAAGGATCCAATGCAAACCTGACTTTGTGTTATTGCTCATTATCCTGGCCAACGACTATCACATGAATTGAGTACAGAAGATGCTGGGTTAGCAGCGACGGATGAGCGCCCTCGTAAATAAACCCCGGAGCGCAGCGACATAAAAGCCGCCTAATTGTAGCCCTAAGACTGGCGCAACACACTATGGTGAAAAAGGATTTTTTGCAAAGCGCGCTTATCGATAGCTACGCGCTAACGCTTGCCCCGCTACGCCGTTTGGCGGGACGATTTCTGGTAATGCCGGGGATAACCTTCCGGCAGGCGGCGAAAACGTTTGTATTCCCATTGATACTGCGCCGGCGCGCGTCGCACACAGGCCTCGACGCTGGCATTCATACCGGCCAGAGAGGTCAACTCATCCTCACTGTAAATTGCCGGATCGGCATCCAACACCACCATCTTGAAACCGCCCGGCACCCGTTGCGCAAACACCGACGCCACAGCGCACCCGGTCTTTTGAATCAATCCATGGATCAAGCCAATCGTCAACGCCGGCTGACCAAAGAAAGGCGCAACACCGCCGGCCGCGGTTCTCTCTGGCACCTGATCCGGCAGAATGCCAACAATGTTGCCCTGCTGGAGCGTCTTAAGCAGCATCATCACACCCTTGCGATTGGTGGGCGCCATCGTAATATTCAACTTGCTGCGCCCGGTCAACACCAGCTCATCCATCGCCGCCGACTTCAACGGCTGATACATCGCCGTCAACGGCGCAATGCTCGCCAGATACGGTGCCACCACCTCCCAATTCCCATGATGCGGCGCCAACACCAGCAAACCTTTCCCTAACGCCAATTTATCGCGCAAGATGCTTTCGCCCTCAACCTCAACCATCTTGCTCTTGAGCCAGGCGTAATCTTTCCGCCACACCGCCCCCGCCTCCATCGCCGTCTTCATCGTCTCCTGCAAACTTTCGCGCGCCAGCGCATGAATTTCTTCATCGCTCAATTCCGGAAAACACAATCGCAAATTGGTGATCGTCACCTGCTTCTCCCGCCCGCGACCACGCCACAACAAACCACCCAGAAAAGCACCCAAGGCACGGCTTACTGATAGCGGTAAAAGCGAAAGGAATTTAATAAAGCTGACGATCAACCAGTCTTTCATTCTTGTTGAGCTCATTATTGTGAACAACTACTGCCAACAACTGGCAAAACGGCCAGCCAGCTTACCGGAAAAACCCCCGCAACTGAACGTCAGGTTTTACTGCGATCTACCATGGTTTCCGATCTTGCCTCTGAGACCATCACCAGCATTGATGCTGGTGATGAGCCCCCAGGGAAGGGTTCACGGCGAGTCTCAGGGGTAAGATCGGAAACCATTTCTCGAAGCCATAACCCCGACAGTACTAATGCCGCACCAGTCCCGCTATAATCCGGCGCTCTTTTATCTTTTCGAACCGCAAGCCAGAGGCAAGTCTCCGTGTCTGACCATCAAGATTCCGCAGGTTCTCCCAAGCCTGATGTAAAAAAACCGGATGTAAGCACCTTCCAAGGATTGATTCTCGCCCTGCAAGAATATTGGGCACGCCAGGGTTGTGTGATCCTGCAACCGCTCGACCTCGAAGTCGGCGCCGGCACCTTCCACCCCGCCACCTTCCTGCGCGCCATCGGCCCGGAGACCTGGAACGCGGCTTACGTGCAGCCCTGCCGCCGCCCCAAAGACGGCCGTTACGGTGAGAATCCCAACCGCTTGCAGCATTACTACCAGTTTCAGGTTGCACTTAAACCATCGCCGGACAATATCCAGGAACTTTATCTCGGTTCATTGCGCGAAATGGGCATCGACACCGTCGTTCACGATATCCGCTTTGTGGAAGACAACTGGGAATCGCCCACACTCGGCGCCTGGGGCCTGGGTTGGGAAGTCTGGCTGAACGGGATGGAAGTCACCCAGTTCACTTATTTCCAACAAGTGGGTGGTCTGGAGTGTTATCCCGTGACCGGCGAGATCACTTACGGTATCGAACGTATCGCCATGTACTTGCAAGGTGTGGATTCGATCTTTGATCTGGTGTGGACCATCAACCCCAACGGCGACAAGGTCACCTACGGTGATGTGTTCCATCAAAATGAAGTGGAGATGTCCACCTTCAACTTTGAAGAAGCCGATACGGAATTTTTATTTCACAGCTTTGATGTCTATGAGCGCGAAAGCCAGCGCTTGATGGAAAAAAGTCTGCCGCTGCCAGCCTATGAAATGGTGATGAAAGCGTCTCACGCGTTTAACTTGCTGGATGCCCGCCACGCGATTTCAGTGACCGAGCGTCAGCGTTTTATTTTGCGTGTGCGTGCGCTGGCCCGTGCGGTGGCGCAAGCCTATTTCGATAAGCGCAAATCCCTCGGCTTCCCGCTGGCCCCTGAATCTCTGCGCAATGAATTGCTGTCCGCGGAGGGAGAAGAATAATGTCTGCTGATTTTTTATTGGAACTGGGCACCGAAGAACTGCCACCCAAAGCCCTGAGAACTCTGATTGCCGCGCTGGAAGAAAACATCGCCGCCGG
Organism: uncultured Cellvibrio sp.; assembly: GCA_946886255.1. The sequence goes on from CAMPIG010000475.1 coordinate 2,757, forward strand.
TTTGCAAGCTCAGGAATTAACTTACGGTGCGATTAAATCTTTTGCTGCGCCACGCCGTTTGGCGATCATCGTTGAACAGTTGATCGAAGCCACACCGCAAAAAGAATTGGTTGTCTGGGGCCCACCAAAAACTGTGGCATTTGATGGCGCTGGCAAACCCACCAAAGCCGCTATCGCGTTTGCGGAAAAAAATAGTATCGCTGTGGATGCCCTGGCCGCCGAGAGTGACGGCAAGGTCGAAAAACTCGTTGCCCGCATAACCACCGAAGGCAAGGAAACCTGCAGCCTGCTGGGTGAGATTGTAGAAATCGCCCTCGCCAAATTGCCCATCGCCAAACGCATGCGCTGGGGTGCTAAACGAACCGAATTTGTGCGGCCGGCCCACTGGCTGGTGATGCTCTACGGTTACGACATTGTGGACGCAACCGTGCTCGGCCTGCGTGCCAATCGCTGCACGCGCGGCCACCGTTTCCATTACAACCAGGAGTTGCAACTGGAAAGTGCGGAAGAGTACCTGCACAAGTTGAAAACCATTGGCTATGTGCTGGTCGACATGACTGAGCGACGCGAACTGATTAAACAGCAAGTGGAAGCCGAAGCGAAAAAAGTCGGCGGCGTAGCGGTTATCGATGCGGACCTGCTCGACGAAGTGACCGCGCTGGTGGAATGGCCGGTGGCCTTAACCGGTAAGTTTGAAAAACGTTTTCTGGATGTGCCCGCCGAAGCTTTGATTGCCTCGATGAAAGAGCACCAGAAATATTTCCACGTCGTGGACAGCAAAGGCAAACTCCTGCCGCACTTTATTACCGTGGCCAATATCGAAA
>CAMPIG010000476.1 GCA_946886255.1 uncultured Cellvibrio sp.
GTGCATAAGGAGATGAATCACTAACAATACTTCAAAGGATTTTTACAATGAATTTTAAAAAACAATATCGGCAATTATTACTGTGTTTTACTGTTTTGGCGGTACCGCTATCTGCTCAGGTGTCTGCCCAGCAAGTTCCACCGGAAACCTGGCAAGAACATTGGTTCGAACACAATCAATTGGTCACGCGGGTTTATTACGACGATGACGTTGCGGTTTATTACGATAATGATGTTGATCGCAATATTACCTGGATGAATCGCTTTGCCGGTGATGTCTGGCGTTACACCAAGGAGACCTACGGCGATTTCGGCGGGCAGGAACGTTTGTACGCGATCTTCCACGCCGGTAAATATGGTGGCGGTCACCCGTCGACCTGGTGGGATGCGCATCACGATTACCGCAATGTGATCGATATTGGCCAGGCTGGCGATTGGCACAGTGAAAGTGGCTGGAATATTGATGTCATCGCGCATGAGATTGCGCACATTGTCGAGTTGGGCTCCAAAGGCGTGCATGGCTCCCCGGCATTTGGCCTATGGAAGGACAGCAAGTGGGCTGAAATTTTTAATTACGATGTGTTTCTCAACCTCGGCATGACCAGTGTTGCCAACAGCACCTACAACGATTTGATGGACAACGTCGATAATTTCCCCCGTGCCGGCACCTACTGGTTTCGCGATTGGTTTTATCCCATCTATTCGCAGTACGGCGGCAATCAGGTATTGAATCGTTACTTTGAATTGCTGGCGCAACACTTTCCTAAAAACGGCGATAATTATTCGCGCGCGATGAACTGGGGTGAATTCGTGCACTTCTGGAGCGGTGCTGCGGGTGTTGATTTGAAACCACTGGCGACCGAGGCATTTGGTTGGCCCGCGGAATGGGAAACGCAATACGCCAAGGCGAAAGCGGATTTTAAATTCAATACCGTGCAACCGGTCACCGGACCGCTGACGATTTATGAGCATTGTGACTTTGGTGGTTATGCGGTGGGCATTGCCACGGGCAATCACGCACTTGGCCAATTGCAATCGGTGGGCTTTGTGAACGATCAGATGTCATCGTTCAGAATATTGCCGGGTTATCAGGTGAAATTTTTCAAAGATAATAATTTCGCCGGTCAGGTTCATACCGCGACGGCGACCGATACCTGCCTCGCTGACAATGGCTTTAATGACAATATTTCTTCCCTGCAATTAAAACCCTTCGGTGATGCCGGATTAGCCGGCCGCTTTTTCCTTAAAAATCGCAGCAGCGGTCTGTACCTGGATGTGAACAACGGCAACCCTGCCAACGGTACCAATGTGCAACAGTGGTATTACAACGGCACACAAAGTCAGCAGTTTGAATTTGCCCATCAAGGTGACGGCGTTTATGCGATTCGCAATGTAAGAACGGGCAAAGCCTTGGACATCAACGGCGTGAGCAATGGTAACGGTGCGAATCTGCATATCTGGGATTATGTTGGCGGCGCGCATCAGAAATTTATTGCTTCCAAGGTTGGCCAGTATCATCAGTTAATCGCCACCCACAGTAGCAAGAGCGTCAAGGTTGACGGTGACAGCGCATCCGCCGGTGCGAATATTCACCAATGGCAAAACGATAACCAGCAGTCGTCACACTGGGAATTAATTCCGGTGCAGGGCGGCGGTTTTACGCTGACGAAACAAGCGGAAGGTTATTCCACTATGACAGGCGTCGGACTGGAAACTACAACGGATACCGGCGGTGGGCAAAATGTGGGTTGGATCGACACCGGCGATTGGATGGCTTTCAACAGCATTAATATTCCGGTTGCAGGAAATTATCTGGTTGAATACCGCGTTGCCAGTCCGGTGGCGACGGGACGTTTATCGCTTGATCTTAACGGCGGTACAACGCTGCTCGGTGAAGTCGCCATTCCTAACACGGGTGGCTGGCAAAATTGGACGACGGCTTCCCATTCGGTGCAACTACCGGCAGGGACGTTTAACGTGGGAATTTTTGCGGCGGCGGGTAATTGGAATATCAACTGGTTTCGCATTACCGCGCAATAACAATAATGTCTAGTTGAACGGATTTATAAACAGTGTCGTTGTTGACCCCGGTTGTTTTTTACAAAAGCCGGGGTCAATTTTTATTGTAGTAAAAAATTTCCAGAGCCCTGCTAACCGTCACCCGTCGTCGCCCCTTCATTAGCCGGCCGCGCCAGCCGCGCAAACTTGGCCAGTACACCACGGGTGTAACGTGGCTCAGGGTGCTTCCACTCCGCACGTCGTGCCGCCAGTTCTTCATCACTCACATGCAAATGCAAACTCAGGGTATCTGCGTCAATGGTGATGAGGTCGCCTTCATGAACCAATGCAATGGTTCCACCGGCAAAGGCTTCCGGCGCAACATGCCCGACCACCATGCCCCAGGTGCCGCCGGAAAAACGGCCATCGGTCAACAAACCCACACTATCGCCCAAGCCTTTACCAATTAACGCTGATGTTGGTGCGAGCATCTCTGGCATGCCTGGCCCGCCTTTGGGTCCCAGGTAGCGCAATACCAGTACATCGCCAGCACGAATCTGGTCGTTGAGGATGGCATCCATCGCGCTGTCTTCATCGTTAAAAACCCGCGCGGGGCCGGTAATTTTGGGGCTTTTCAGACCGGTAATCTTGGCTACTGCGCCGTCCTCTGCAAGATTGCCTTTGAGAATGGCCAGGTGTCCATGGGCATAGATGGGCGCCGAGATGGGGTAGATCACGTGCGGCGTATCCAGTTGTACATCTGGCAGCGACTGCAATTCTTCCTTCAACGTGCGGCCCGTAATGGTCAGACAATCGCCAAATAACAAGCCCGCCTCAAGCAAGGCTTTCAACACGCGTGGTACGCCACCCACCTGATGCAAATCCACCGCCAAATATTGACCGGATGGTTTCAGGTCGCACAACACCGGCACTTTTTGGCGCACCCGCTCAAAATCGTCCAACGTCCACTCAACGTCGGCGGCCCGCGCGATGGCAAGGAAATGCAACACGGCATTGGTGGAGCCGCCTACCGCCATGATCAGTGCCACCGCATTTTCGATGGATTCTCGGGTGATGATGTCGCGCGGTTTGATGTCACATCTAATGGCCTCCAGCAACACCCGCCCGGATTCTGCGGCGCTGGTCACCTTCTCAGCATCCGTATTGGCCATGGTGGACGAGCCCAGCAGCGATAAGCCCAGGGCCTCAAAAGCAGCGCTCATGGTGTTGGCGGTATACATACCACCACAGGAACCACTGGACGGGCAGGCGTGGCGCTCAATCGCCTCAAACTCCACGGCATCAATGCGATTGGCGGTATAAGCACCCACCGCCTCAAATACCGACACGATATTCAGATCTTGCCCCTGCCAATGACCCGGTTTGATTGTCCCACCATAAACGTAAATGCTTGGCACATTGGTACGCGCCATGGCGATCATGCCGCCGGGCATATTCTTGTCGCAGCCGCCGATCATCAGCACGCCGTCCATCCATTGGCCCTGCACACAGGTTTCAATGCAGTCGGCGATCACTTCGCGGGAAATCAGCGAATACTTCATGCCCTCCGTACCCATAGACC
>CAMPIG010000477.1 GCA_946886255.1 uncultured Cellvibrio sp.
ATCGACATCATTGCCGCTATGGCGGAGAAACAACAAGCGGTCGCCGCCGTCACCATCACCACTCTCGATCACAACATTTCGCGCACCCTGGAACCGCGCGCCGCATCACCCACCCGTCGCCTGCAAACCATTCGTAAACTTGCCAACGCTGGCATTCCCGTCGCCGTCAGCGTCGCGCCGATTATTCCGTTTGTGACCGAACAGGAATTGGAACACGTACTGGCCGCCGCACACGAAGCCGGTGCCACCAGTGCCGGTTACACCGTGCTGCGATTGCCGTGGGAGGTAAACCCGTTATTTCAACAATGGCTGGAAACGCATTTTCCGGAACGGGCTGAGCGCGTGATGAATCGCATTCGCGATATGCGCGGCGGAAAAGATTACGATGCAGAATTCGGTTCACGCATGCACGGCGAAGGTTTATGGGCCGATTTATTTCGCCAACGTTTTCGTAAAACCGTCGCACGTCTCGGATTAGATCGCAACAGCCGCTTTCACACGCTTGATGACTCGCGCTTTCGCAAACCCCAGGTCATTCCGCCACGTCCCAAAAAGCATGGCGATGAGCAGCTGGATTTTTTTGGTTGATGTCTACATCTGGAAAAAAACGCTGTGCTCAAAGACAAATATTTTCAGCAAGATAATCAATAAAAACGCGTACGCGATGTGGCAAAGGTCCACCTTGACTGATATACACAGCGTGAATTTCCTCCAGATCACCCGGATTATAATCCTGCAATACTGGCACCAGGCGCCCCGCTTCGATGTCTTCTGCAATTAAAAAATTGGCGAGGCGCGCCATACCCAATCCTTCAACGCACAACAATCGCAGGGCTTCACCGTTGCTGACTTGCGCATTGCCATTGATAGGAATGAGTATTTCTTTTCCATCAACCGCGAAAGGCCACCCATTAACTTCGCGTGCAAAATGATGGCCAAGACGATTGTAGTTTTCGAGATCTTCAGGGGTGTCAGGTGTGCCATAGGTGTGAAGATATTCAGGAGACGCGACAATGGTCATTGGTGTAGCGCCCAGTTTTCGCGCCGATAAACGCGAATCTTTCATTCGTCCACTACGGATGGCTACTTCCGCATTGATATCCAGCAGATTAACCACTTCATCAGTGAGTTGCAGATTAAGCGATACCCGTGGGTATTGTTTTAAAAACGCGGGCACCAACGGCAGGATGATACGCATTCCCACCGGTACACTCACATTCACGTTGACTCTACCCGCCGCCATTTCGGCGTGACTGACACAACTCTCCGCCTCTTCAATATCGGAGAGAATTTTCAGACAACGCTGATAAAACTCGGCACCCTCTGCTGTGAGCTGTAACTTCCGCGTTGAGCGATTAATCAACCGCGCTCCCAAACGTCCCTCAAGCCGACTGATCAACTTACTGACTGCCGATGGCGTCATGTGAAAACGCGTCGCCGCTGCCGAAAACCCACCAGCGTTTACCACGCCAACGAATATTTCCATCTCCCCCGAACGATTTTCCAAGCGGATCATCGTGACCTCATTTCACAAGTTATTTTCCCGGCTGACTATATATCACGCCCTTCATACGATCCATAATCCGCTCCAACACAATTCAGTTTTCGAACAAATGAAATAAAGGAGTTCTTATGGAATATCGACACATGGGTAAATCCGGGTTACAGGTGCCGGCATTAAGTTTCGGCGCGGGTACTTTTGGTGGTAAAGGCCCGTTATTCAGCGCCTGGGGCAATACTGATGTCGAGGCTGCAAAAAAATTGATTGATATTTGTCTGGAAGCCGGCGCCAACATGTTCGATACCGCCGACGTATATTCCGACGGTGAATCAGAAAGAATTCTGGGCGCGGCGGTAAAAGGGCGGCGTGATCAGCTCATCATTTCCACCAAGACGACTTTGCCGATAGGCGATAAACCCGGTGATTGGGGCTCATCTCGCGCACGACTCATTCGAGCCTGTGAAGCATCACTGACGCGTTTGAATACAGATTACATCGATCTGTTTTATCTGCACGCCTTTGATGGATTCACACCTGTCGACGAAGTACTTTCAGCACTGGATGCGCTCATCAGTGCAGGAAAAATTCGCTACATCGGCGCGTCGAATTTTTCCGGGTGGGAGTTGATGAAGTCCTTGGCCGTAGCGGACCGTCACGGCTTTCCCCGTTACATCGCCAATCAAACCTATTATTCCCTGGTCGGCCGTGACTATGAATGGGAGCTGATGCCGTTGGGGCTCGATCAAGGCGTGGGTGCCGCCGTGTGGAGTCCCTTGGGGTGGGGCAGGCTGACCGGCAATGTTCGCCGCGACCAACCCATTCCACCGAACAGTCGCCTGCACCAGACAGCGCAATTTGGCCCACCGGTAGATGAAAACCTTGTTTACGATCTCGTGGATGTGATGGAGGTTATTGCAGCGGAGACGGGCCGCTCCATTCCACAAATTGCCATCAACTGGCTGCTTCAGCGTCCGACCGTTGCCACCGTGGTGTTGGGTGCGCGCAACGAGGAACAGCTGCGCGACAATTTGGGCGCTGTGGGATGGGCACTGACGCTGGAGCAGATCAAGCGATTGGACCAGGCGAGCGAACAAACGGCGGCGTATCCTTATTTTGCTTATCGGCGTCAGGAGGCTTTTGCGAAGGTAAATCCGCCGGTGGTGTGAGTCCGCACAGAGACTGAGGCGGCAGATATTCGCAACGTTCAGGCAATTCCTGCCGCACGCCAGCCTTGTTGTGATACAAGTCACGGTGCGATCTTTTGTTATAACCTCGTGATTTACGGAGAGATCTCGCTATCGCAAAATTCCGGTCCACGATTTAGCCACAGCCACAGTAAGGGACCACGATGCCTGAAATATTCTTTCCTTCCCAGACCCTCTCCACCCAGCAACTCTTTGGTAAAGACACGCCTACTGCTGCGGGACTTGCGCGCAATAATGCATTAGCCTGCAATGAATTCACAGCAAATATGCCTTACTGCCTCGCCGATAAAGGCGCGCATCCTGAAAGCCGGATGATCACGCTAACGCTCAGCAACTCGCCCGAAGCACCACGCAATAACTTGATGTGTATCATCGACACCTTAGGTGATTTCACCCCGACATTGGCTGCGTTTTATGATAAGCATCTGGCTTTTCTGAATCTGCAAAATACCGGTAGCCTCCTCGGCGCTGGCGCTACCGCCAGCGAAGTGCGTCTGACCGGCTTTCAAAAAGCCTTGATCAACTATCAAAATGCGTTAATGGCATTACACAAGCACAAAGGCGTAGGCCGTGGTCCCAGCGCTACCAGAGCGGATCTGAAAAGCAAAGCCCGGCTGGCGTACAATGAACTGCAAACCAGGTACCATGCCGAACTCAATAAACTCGCTTCACCCAACAGTCTGGGCAAGAATCGCGGTAACGCTCTCTCCAGCGCTGATCGAGGTATTACTCTTGCACAGCGTCGCGGACGTGGTATCAATGTGGCGAACAATGCGCAGGCGACACAAATTGCCACACTGGCTAAAGGTATTTCCTATGCGGGTAAAGGCATGGTTGCGCTGGATGCCGGGATACGGGTTAATCACGT
>CAMPIG010000478.1 GCA_946886255.1 uncultured Cellvibrio sp.
AAGGTAAAGAAGGCGTGACCGAGCGCAATCAGCGCGCCGCGCAGAGACAAATCTTCCGGGTGAAAGCTGAACAGAAAACGGAAACCGGCCGCAAAATCGCCAGCATAGACAGCATAAGCTAACAGCAATAACAGGAGTAAAAACAACACCGGCATCATGATGCGCACGGCAGCCTCAAGCCCCTTATTGACGCCGAACATCAGGACCAACGCTGTCATAGAGATAAAGGCCGTTTGCCACTGTACCAGCTGGCTGCGGTTGGCCAACAGCTCGTCAAAGATGTTGCCGGAGGCTTCGCCATCCAGTCCGACAAAGCGATTGTCCAGGGCCAGACTGAAATATTCGAGCGTCCACCCGGCAATGACGGTGTAATAAGACAGTATCAGGAACGCAGCTACCACCCCCATCCAACCGATGACATTCCAGCCGCGCCGCAAACCGCTGTCGCGGGAGATATTCTGGACCGAAGTAATGGGGTTGGCGCGGGCGCGGCGGCCCAGCAGGATTTCGGCAATCATGATCGGGATGCCGATAACCGCCACGCAGACGAGGTACATCAGGACAAACGCACCACCACCGTTTTCACCGGTCACATAAGGAAATTTCCAGATATTGCCCAAGCCGACCGCCGAGCCGGTGGCGGCGAGGATAAAGGTGCCCCGGTGTCCCCAAATGGCATGTTGTTTAAATCGCTTCACTGATGTGGCTCCATGTAGCTGCTGGATGATGAAGCACGGCTCCCGAGGGCGCTGAGCCGGATTGTAGCGGGATTAACACGACAGCATAAGCCCGGAGTCGAGACAGGCCGCACCCTTTGTCGATATAATGCCGCCCTTTTCGCGTTATCAGGACTGTTTTATCCCATGGCCAAAAAACAGAACAAGAACAGCGGCAACACCATTGCCCTGAACAAAAAAGCCAAATTCGATTACGAGCTGCACGAGCGTTTCGAAGCAGGTGTAGCGCTATTGGGTTGGGAAGTCAAAAGCCTGCGCGCCGGCAAGGTCCAGCTCACCGATACTTACGTGATCTTCAAAAACGGCGAAGCCTGGTTGTTGGGTTCACAGATCACGCCCCTGGCTACCGCATCCACCCATTTCGTTACCGACCCCACCCGCACGCGCAAGCTGTTATTAAATCGTCGCGAGCTGACGCGCTTGCAGGAAGCGGTTGAACAGAAAGGCTATACGGTGGTCGCGACGGCCTTGTATTGGAAGACACACTTGGTGAAGTGTGAAATTGCCATCGCCAAAGGCAAGCAACAACACGATAAACGCGAGACAGAAAAAGACCGCGATTGGGCGCGGCAAAAACAGCGGATATTCCAGGCGGGTAATAAATAATAATATCGGGCAGCTGTCGACTGGCAACGGCCCATTAAGGAAACCTCCTTATGGCACACGCTCGCGGACATTTTACTTCCCGTTTCGGTTTTTTGATGGCTGCTGCCGGCTCTGCCGTCGGGCTGGGGAATATCTGGGGATTTCCTACCCAGGCCGCCAGCAACGGTGGCGGTGCATTTGTCCTGGCCTATTTAATCCTCGCCTTTTTATTAGCTTATCCCGCCTTAATGGCCGAGTTGATTATCGGCCGCCACAGCAACGCCAATATCGTTACTGCATTGAGCACATTGAGTGAGCGTCCGCTGTTGCAGCGCATCGGCGGTGCAGTAGGTTATTACGGCGTGTTGGTGGTGAGTTTGATCCTGAGTTTCTATGCGATTGTGGCGGGCTGGATACTGGCAAAATTTGCTGCACCGCTGATGCAATTGCTGGGCTTTGATGGTGCCGCCATCTGGTTGGCACAAGGTGGGTTGGTGCGCGACCTCGCCGCGTGTTTTTTATTTTCTGTGCTGACCATGTGGATCGTCGCGCGTGGCGTCAGCCAGGGAATAGAAGCCTGGTCGACACGGTTGATGCCGACACTCGCCATTTTGTTGATTACATTGATTGTGTATGTATTAAATCAACCCGGTGCCGCCGAAGGTTTGCGTGTTTATCTACTGCCGGATTTTTCACGCGTCCTTGATCCGTCGCTGCTATTGAGCGCCATGGGTCAGGCATTTTTTTCGCTGTCACTGGGTGTAGGTACCATGCTGGTGTATGGCTCCTACCTCGGTCGTGCGCTGTCGGAAAAAGATCAGCAGGATAAATTACCCCACATAGGTGCAACACTCACCTTGCTCGATACCAGCTTTGCTTTTGTCGCAGGCTTGCTGATTATCCCCGCCATGTATGTGGCACAGGACCAAGGCATTGCCATCTACGGTGCGGCAGGTGAATTGCTGGCGGGACCGGGTTTGGTGTTACAGGTGTTGCCAGGTTTATTTGATAACATGGGCAACGCCGGCACATGGCTGGCGATGACATTTTTTGCCTTGATGACCATCGCTGCACTGACCTCATCCATCTCCATGCTGGAAGCACCCGTCTCCGTTGCTACCGAAAAAACCGGCGCATCACGCACCCGGGCTACCCTTGTTATCGGCTGCATTATTTTTCTGATCAGCGCCATCATTGTGATGAATTTTTCTGCACTGTTTGACCGTGTGGTGTCGTTCACCACCGAGTACAGCCAACCGCTGCTGGGACTGGCGTTGAGTTTATTTGCCGGCTGGGTGTGGCATCGCGATAAAAAAATCCAGGCGATTGCGGCCGAACAAGGTGTGGAACGGCGCGGATTTTTCTGGCGAGTCTGGCCCTTTTATGTGCGCGTTATCTGTCCATTGTTGATTATTGTGACATTTACCCAAAGTCTGCTCGGTTAACTGCTTGCCCTCTGGCATTTCTCATTGGGTTAGCACTATGCCTGAAGATAACAAGGTATGTGATCGAGAAGACAGAGTCGAAGGATGCATCAATTGTTCATCAGCAACTGGCTGACCTAGACCAACGCCACCAGGTAAACCAACCATAAGGGTTGGTTCTCACTGGATTTGCGAATAATGTAATCGCCCTCATCCTGCCAATACACAATAACCTCAGCAAAACCGGCTTCGTGTAACAGTTCGCGAATTTCTGCCAGACTCCAGAAACGCCACTCATAGGTAAAGGCTTTCTTTAGTCGCGAGCCATCTTTAAATTCAAAATGAATATGGTTCACCACATCGTGGGTAATAGGATCAACTTCGCCTTGATCCCATATATATTTACACCCTCGCCCGATTGAGCGTTTGGTACGCACGGCCTGGTGCGCTTCCCACCCGCCGTACAGATCCAGCATAAACACACCGTCTTTCACTAACGAACGTTTAACACTGGCAAAATAATCGCGCAAGGTGATGCGATCTTTAAAAATCCAGTAACTGAAATTAAACGCATTGATAAGATCGAACTTTTCTTTAAGCTGAAAACGCACATCTTGTTGCAGTAGCGTGACTCGCTCCCCAGCCTCGGCCAAGGGAATAAGATTATGTTCCTTACCCCACGCCAACACCTCAGGATCAATATCAACACCAGTGGCCTGACGCTGTTTGTGGCTCGCTGCCCAAGTACAACTTAACAGCGCCGTTCCGCAAAAATCTTCGCGCATACTGTAGGGTTTACGTTTGCGATATTTTTTAAA
>CAMPIG010000479.1 GCA_946886255.1 uncultured Cellvibrio sp.
GACTAAGGCTGAGTCAAAAACATCGGGTTTAATTAATAATATAATATAATCTATTGTGCAAAAGGTTACCCGAAAGCGTGGGCGCGGGCAAGGTGTAGTCGCGGTTTGGCCTGACCAATCCGGCGTAAAGAGAGGTAAAGAGAAAGGTGAAAGAAATGGGGGGATGTTTATAAAAGCGGCGTCCTTGCCGAACCCCATCACGGGTTCTGGAGATGCTCTGCGTGATAACGCAGATGCTCATCGATAAACGTGGCGATAAAAAAATAGCTGTGGTCATAGCCTGGCTGGTAGCGGAGGGTAAGCGGGTGGTTATTGTCCTGGCAGGTGCGCTCCAGCAGGTCAGGCTTTAACTGGTCTTTGAGGAAGTTGTCGCTCTCGCCCTGGTCAATAAACAGAGGTTGCCTGGAGGCGCCGCTGGCAATTAACTCACAGGTATCGTACTGCGCCCACAAGTCGGGATTGTCGCCGAGATAACCGCTGAAAGCCTTTCGCCCCCAGGGGCAATGGCTGGGGTTAGCGATGGGCGCAAAGGCTGACACCGAGGCATAACGCTGGGGATTGCGCAACGCCAGCACCAGCGCACCGTGGCCGCCCATGGAGTGACCGCTGATCGCCTCCCGGCCATTCAGCGGGAAATGATCGCGCGCCAGTGCGGGGAGTTCATCAACAATATAGTCATACATCCGATAGTGCTGGCTCCAGGGCGTCTGGGTGGCATTGACATAGAAACCGGCACCAGAGCCGAAGTCGTAGCTGTCATCCTCCCCCGGCAGGTTGACGCCGCGCGGGCTGGTGTCGGGGCAAATAATGGCCAGGCCAAGCTCGGCCGCCATACGCTGCGCCCCGGCTTTTTGCATGAAATTCTCGTCGGTACACGTGAGCCCGGACAGCCACCATAGCAACGGCACAGTGCTGTTTTTTGCTTGGGGTGGTAGATAGATGGCGAAGATCATCTCGCAATTCAGCGTGCTGGAGGTGTGCTTGTAACGCTTGAGCCAACCACCGAAGCTCTTGGTGACGGACACTAAGGTAAGGGATGTATCTGACATGATCATTCCGTTGTGCAAAAGGTGGTTGATGCGTAGGTCGGATTAGCGCAGCGTAATCCGACACCATCTCATTCGAAGAGAAATTTGTCGGATTACGCCTGCGGCTAATCCGACCTACGGAAATCGGTTGTCTTTAATCAATAATGCAAGACTGTACGAATGCTCTTGCCCTCGTGCAACAAATCAAATGCCTCGTTGATTTTTTCAAAAGGCATATCGTGAGTAATGAACTCATCAATCTTGATCTCGCCGCGCATGTATTGTTCCACGTAGCCGGGTAATTGGCTGCGACCTTTCACACCCCCAAAGGCCGAGCCTTTCCATACCCGTCCAGTCACTAACTGGAAGGGACGGGTGGAGATTTCCTGCCCGGCACCAGCCACGCCGATGATGATGGATTCACCCCAACCTTTGTGGCAGCACTCCAGCGCCGAACGCATGACGTTCACATTGCCGATACATTCAAAGGAATAATCCACCCCGCCATCGGTCATATCGACGATCACCTGTTGGACGGGGTCTGCATGGTCTTTCGGATTTACAAAGTCCGTCGCGCCGAATTGTTTAGCCAATTCGAATTTATCGGGGTTGATATCGATAGCGATGATGCGCGCGGCATTGACCATCTTCGCGCCCTGAATCACCGCCAGGCCGATGGCGCCCAGGCCGAACACTGCGACGGTGGCGCCGGGTTGCACCTTGGCGGTATTGATCACGGCACCGATGCCGGTGGTCACGCCGCAACCCAGCAAACAAATTTTGTCCAAAGGTGCTTCAGGCGAGATTCTGGCAAGAGACACCTCCGGCAGGACGGTGTATTCGGAGAATGTTGAGGTACCCATGTAGTGAAACAGCGGTTTGCCATCAAGCGAAAAACGCGAGGTGGAATCCGGCATCAAACCTTTGCCTTGGGTCGCGCGCACGGCTCCACACAAGTTGGTCTTGCCGGAGAGACAGAATTTGCACTTGCCGCATTCGGCGGTGTACAGCGGGATAACATGGTCACCTGGCTTGAGGCTGGTTACGCCCGGACCGACTTCCTCTACGATGCCGGCGCCTTCATGACCCAGCACCGCCGGGAACAAGCCTTCCGGATCAGCGCCGGAGAGAGTATAGGCATCGGTATGGCAAACGCTGGTGGCTACAATTCTTACCAGGACTTCTCCCTGCTGGGGACCTTGAACATCAATCTCGGCAAGTTCCAGCGGTTTTCCTGCAGCAAAGGCGACGGCAGCACGGGATTTCATGGACATTCCTCCGGGAATTGGTAGAAGCAGCTTAGAGCGCAAGGGTTAAGGTTTGTTTTAACGGATTCATTGGATGAGTCGATCAGTGTAGACTATCCCTGCACACATCATAAACACCGATTAACACAGATAATTATTGCAGAGGGACAATAATGCAGCGTTGGGAGAGAATTGAAGCGTTTGTTGAAGTGGTACGTTTGGGGAATTTCTCGGCAGCAGCCCGACAATTGCAAGTATCCAGCTCGCATATCAGTCGGCTGGTGAGTCAGCTGGAGCAGCAGCTTGGTACCCAATTGCTTTACCGCACGACCCGTCAGATCCGCCTGACCGACAGTGGCGCGCTCTATTACGAAAGTTGCCGACAACTGTTCGAGGGTTTTAAAGATGCCGAACTGGCCTTGGATCACCATCAAACCAATCCGACCGGCTTGTTAAAAATTACCGCCGCTACCACCTTCGGCGAGCGCTATATCGCGCCCTTGGTCAACGAATTTCATACCTTGTATCCGCAGTTAAAAATCAGTATGCATTTGAGTAATCGACAGTTAGAACTGATTGAGGAAGGCTACGATATTGCGATTCGCATGGGGGTATTGAAAGAATCCACACTGGTGGCGCGTCGCTTATGTGACCGGCGAGAATTTGTGGTGGGGTCGCCGGATTATTTTGCCCATCATCCCAAACCGCAAAAGTTGGCGGAATTGGAACAGCATAACTGCTTGATTGGTTCGCGCGATCATTGGCTGTTTCTGGATAAGGGGGCACGTAAGGACTTGGTGGTTACCGGCAACTGGCACGCCAATTCCGGTCCCGCTTTGGTGGATGCCGCCTTGCGGGGTATTGGTTTGGCGCAGTTGCCGGATTATTACGTCACTGAGTATCTGGACAGTGGACAACTGGTGCCGGTATTGGACGAATATCAATTCACGGATACCGGCGTGTGGGTTCTCTACCCGCAGCAACGCTATCTTGCCGCCAAGGTGCGCCTGTTTATTGATTTCCTGGTAGAAAAATTTGCGGCAGGTGTGCCTTGGGGGCAGTGAACTTACAAGCCAAATTCATTTTCAGTGGCGCGGCTGATGGAATCAAACACCATCACCCTGCTCCACAGGTGGGAATACTCGGCAATAAATTTCTCGTGCAGCGGATGGTTTTGGTAGGTGTTTTGATCTTCAATGCTATCGAAGAACAGTAACTCGGAGGCGCTATAGCTGCTGTCGATCACAGGGCGTTGTTCGGTATCAGCGGGCACTCCCACATGCATACCG
>CAMPIG010000480.1 GCA_946886255.1 uncultured Cellvibrio sp.
GTGTGGAACGCACTAACAACTTGCGTTTATTATTGATTTTTATATATAAAATTTTAAATTTCTTATCTACTTCTTACTTCATTTCGTCATGTATCAATTAACTTTTAATAGCATTAAAAGAACAGCAATTAAAAGAAAGCCCCGTGATACATAGCAAAAAATCATTGCGTTACAATTGATGTCGCAACCTGTATTGCGAATAGTACTTCAGCTTGGCCATTATTTTCGGTATCGAGTTCCGCTTTGTATTATTTTATGTGCCAATGTTTATTTCGTGTGAAAAATATCACAATAAACAGATTCATACCATCACCATTTGGTAAAAAAATTAAGCAATGTGCGCATCATGACAATGTGATAACTGAAAGATATAGATAACATACCTCCATCATTCCGGCCGACGATAACCACCGGGAATACCTTGCTTACTCAAAACCCATTGCCATAACTGAATATTGCGCGCACGAAACGCCCCGGCGCATGACAGCAAGTAATATCGCCACATACGTAAAAATCGTTCGCCGAGTCGATGAGAAAAGTGTGGCCAGGCATTCATCACGTTGGTGTGCCAGGCCATGAGTGTTTTATCGTAATCAGCACCGAAGTTATGCAAGTCTTCCACAATGAAATAATCTTCCAGCGCTTCGTCAATTTGACTGATTGCAGGTAATTCCCCATTGGGAAAAATATAGCGGTCAAGCCAGGGGTCTGGTGTCGTGCGACGGCGATTTTTGCCGATAGTGTGCAGTAAAAATAATCCATCATCGGTTAAACAGCGGTGGGCAACTTTCATGTAGGTGCGATAATTTTTATGGCCAACATGTTCAAACATGCCAACACTGACAATGCGATCAAATTTTTCATTGAGATCGCGATAGTCCTGCAAACGAAACTCCAGCGGCAGGCCCCGATAACGTTCCTCCGCCCATTTCACTTGTTCTTTGGAAATTGTAACGCCGACGCATTTCACGTGATAATGCTCGGCCGCATAACCCATAAAACTGCCCCAGCCGCAACCGATATCCAATACCCGCATGCCCGGGTGCAATTGCAATTTTCGACAAATGAGATCCAGCTTTGCCTCTTGTGCCTGGGCAAGATTGTTCGCATTTTTCCAATAACCACAGGTATAGGTCATGCGGGGGTCAAGCATTGCCGCATAAAAATCATTACCCAAATCATAATGCACTTCACCCACCTGCCAGGCACGTTTAGCATTCTGGCGATTTAGCAGGCGTGAACGTAACGCATGAAAAATAAGTTTATGCAGCTTGGCATGTTGCGCGACTCGCCCGCGCAGCAAACGACAAAAAAACTCATCCAGTTGTTCAACGTCCCATTCGCCATCCATATAAGCCTCGCCCAAACCCAGATTACCCTGTGCAAATGCGCGCTCAATAACACCGGGCGCAAACAGTTGAATATCCCAGGCACGCGTGCCGTTGATGGTGATGTCGGCTTGTTGCAAAAGTTCGTAGATCAGTTGGTGCAGGCTGGACTGCTCGGGAGAGAAATATTCGCTGTGAAGGGTAGGCAGGTCATGGGGCATAACAAACTCCTCTCAGTCATAAACAATTAACGCGAGGCGAGTGAGGTTACCGAAATACTGTCACGCCAATGTAACTGATCTTTTATAGGGACAAAAGACTTTTATGTCGCGCAGAGTTGCATAAGTTTTTTTGTCGGAGAGCGATGCCTCAGGAAACAGCAACATCTGGGTAGCTTTTTACCCGCGTGGGTGAAAAAAATCCATTGCTGTGTGTGGGAGCACACGCAGCAGTGAAGCGGTTCATGGGGCAGCTATTTACATAAAATCAGTGCGTATTTTTTTACCCGGTCTACCTCCCTTCATAGTTGAAAATAAATCGATTTTTCAACGAGTTAGTTGCTGAATCTCATCTGGCATAGAGCTTGCTCTTCATAATATAAAGGCTAATAAACGGAAGTGGAGGTGTGGCTGAGTGGCATCGTTCAGGGCAGTTCCAGCGATATTGGAAGCGGTAAGAAATTTTCTGGAACTGCGTGCCGAAGCAGATCTCGCCAGCTTTATTACCTCGCCCGGTGTTCTTATTCTGGGCACCAAAGAGCTGGATGTGGAGCCGACAGGCAATAACCTTGGCATTTACCTGCATCGTGTTTCGGTAGACCCATTTGGCAGAAACCGATACCTGAATCCCACCAGCACGACCAAGCCCATGCAGCCGGAGTTGCCGATAAACCTGCACTTTCTGTTGGTTGCCTGGACCGATACCGGTGAAAACGAAAGTGCGTTGATCAGTTGGGGACTACAGCATTTGGGTGCATCGCTGGATCTGGATATTTCCCACATCGGCGGTGCAGATGAATTCTGGCGGGATAATGAAAGTGTGCAAATTATTCCGGAAGAAATGAGTACTGAAGATTTGTTACGTATTTGGGATGGCCTACCGCGAAGCTACAAATTATCAGTACCTTTTTTGGTAAAAACGGTGCGCTTGCTACCGATACCGGAAAGGGTCAACGGGCCACTGGTACAAACCCTTGTGACGCCGATGAATGTGATAAAGGGTACCTGACGATGATGCGGAAACTGGTGATAGGGAAAATGATTATGCGGACGCTGTTATGTTGACGTCACAGTTACTTGAAATTCCGTTGCGCCACGGCAGTGATTTCCTTCAATGCTATGACGCCACCGGTTATTCAGCACCGGACCATCGTCCCCTGGTTCGCGATTCATGGAGTTTGAGCTTGCACCAGCCGCCGCGCGATTTGCGCGTGCTCAGCAAAGCTCATCAAATGCAATTTTTTCGTACTGTACCGGAAGCCATGCAGCGTATTGCGTTGCCTGATGAAACTGATTTTTCCCGGCCGATTGCGGACACCTATCCATTGCATGGCCGTATCTCGCCTGCCAGGCGCTACTTCAATCCACGACTTTTTACCATCAATGCCGGTCAAGGGGCAGGCCACTGGCTCGCGTTGTATCGCTCACCCTCAGGCACGGTTGTCCCCTCAGCTGGAGCACTGATCGGTACGGTGATGTATGACTCCGAAGATGATCAACCTTTGAAGCCTGCCGCCTGGGCATTGGTGACGGCGGTAGTGACGCCGACAGTAGGCGACTCCCTAAGCTTTATCGCACAAGCAGATGCGCACGGTGATTTTATTTTGCCATTAAATCGTATGCCGGCCTTGGCGAAGGATGCCCCTGCGTCAACTTACGCCGCCGTGTTAACCGTTCAAATGGCTGCGATTGATGAGGACGCAGATAACGAGGAAGAAAATACGAATCCGGACGAAAACAATGTGATCGATCCGGATCAACTAGTCGATGCAGATATTGAGAGCTTCACCGAAGCAGGCGATTTCTTGCCTTCTATTGAGTTAGCAGTGACACCGGGTCATGCAATGCGTATCACCAGTCAGGATAAACATTTTATTGTGCTAAAACAGCGTTAAAAAGTTTTTATGAACATGCCGTTACGGCCCCATTAACCTACGCAAAAGGAATCTGGTCATGCCGGAATATCTTGCTCCTGGAGTGTTTGTCGAAGAAGTCAGTTTCCGCTCAAAATCTAT
>CAMPIG010000481.1 GCA_946886255.1 uncultured Cellvibrio sp.
ACGTAATACGGTGCTTTTTTCTCCTGGATTACTTCGTAGGCAGCATAGTGTTGGTGCTGATCCAGTCCGTATAACTGAATAACTTTAAAATGATTGTTAGCCCAACTGTTGCTTGGTCCACATTCACGCCCATCACAACGGTATAACTCGCGTGCGCTCAGTTTTTTTAACTGCCGAACATAAAATTGAAAGCCATCTTCCGCGCTGTGGGTTGATGGTAGCTCCAGCGTCATGCGTGTCAGCTTGCCGCTGAGCCGTTGGTGATGATCAACACTCCACATACCTTCCGTTTTCTTGAAGCTACCTAGCGCAAGGACGTAATCGTCATCCTCAAGCTGACTGCGAAAGACGATTCGTGCATGCGGATATTCTTCAAGCCCCAGCTCAGTCTCCGGTGTTTGGGCAACAACCCACCCGCCGCTGCATAGAAATAAAAGGATTACCCACGCACAGAATTGACCGCGAGACGCTGGAGCCGATACAAACAAGGAGTTTTCCTCACAAATATTATTGGGGCGTTTTTTCAAAGAAACGATTCAATGACACAGCAACGGCATCAACCTCACCTTCCATATGTAAATGGTGCCCGCCGGGCATAATCTCAACATCAACCTGTGGAAATACTGACACTTCACGCTGAAACCCGGAGAACATCTTGGGGATACCACCTTCCGCTAAAATCAATTTTATCGGTGCGGTAATTCGTGCAATAAACGCTTGCACATGTTCACGAGTCAATTTGATGGCTGACGGAGCCAGTAAGCGTTGATCTGTACTCCATTGATAACCGCCCGGTACACCTTTGACACCGCGCTCGGTTAATGCGGCAGCGGCGGCATTACTTAAGGGGAACATTCCCCGCTCGCGGGCTTTGACCGCGGAAGCTAAATCTTTGTAGAGGGATAAGGGCTTGCTGGCCTGAGTGCGCAAACCCAGGATCGAGCGCGCCAATTGTTCCGGCGCATCTTCCATTTTTGTAGGTTCGGGCAGAAGCCCCTCAATGAGCGCCAGCCGCGAAATCCGCTGAGGGAAAGTACCTGCCGCCAGCATACTGATAATGGCGCCGCGCGAATGTCCCAACAGAGTAAATTGCTCCCACGCCAGTTGGTCCGCGATCGCAAAGATTTCCGCAACATCTTCCCAAATATTGTAGGGAGCGCCGCCAGGGCGGTGTGAACTTTGCCCATGTCCAGCCATATCGACTGCGACCAGATGCACATCATGAAGACGGGGCGCCAATGCATAAAAGCTTGCGCTGTTATCCAACCAACCGTGAAGCGCAAGAACGGGCTGTTTACCCGGCTCACCCCACTCCTGGGCAGCAAACGTTAATCCATCAATCTCAAACGCCATTTCACGTGGCATGCTCAATCTCCATTAGCGAATCACAGAAGCGTGGTTGAAGAATCGGCAGTTATCAAGTCGATGAATGGCGTAACCAGCGCAATTTGCCCATGTCGGCAGCAATGATGTCGATGTCCACACACGCCAGTGAAGCCGTGGCCATATCGTGGTATCCGTTAGCTGTGCCGCAGAGCGTGTCGAGAATTTTACTGACCAAGGGCTGATGGCTAACCAATAACAACCCCTGGCATTCACTGAGTTGCAACTGGTTAAAGAGCAATTGGGGATCTGCGTCAGGGCTCAGCAATTCAGTGGTGTAAGGCTCCATATCTCCGATCAATTCACTGGCGATGTCGGCGGTTTGCTGGGCACGCACCAAGGGACTGACCCAAATGTGGGTCAACTCGCCTAAATCTTCCAATGAAGATTTGATCATTCTGGCCACATCTGCACGCCCCTTATCGGTCAACTGGCGCACATCATCTGTGGTCATTCGAGGTTCCGCTTCACCATGTCGCAGAATAAACAACTCCATATCCACCTCCGGCTAATAGCGTTATGAATTGTCAGGTTGTGTATCGTTATCGTTTTTCTTTTGCGCAGTCCTGGCTCTTGTGCGAGCACGCGGTTTTTCTGCGATGACCACCTCTACCACCGGTGGCTCCTCGTCAATTGTGGGCCAATCTGCAAAAGGGAAAGGTTTTTCTTCGCTACTGTAGGTGAGGAATTTCAAGGTTTGATAGATATAAGTAGAAAGCGAATGTCCGAAACGCCGAAGGTTGATATTGTCCTGTCCGGTAATTAACGAAAAGATGAACTGTAACAACACCAATACCCACATGATAATGCTGGCAACTTGCAATAATGCTGCGAAGAGCAACATAAACACCAGGCGCAACCAATGTTTGGAGGAAAGGAGGTTTGACTTTAGTTCTTCATTATTCATGATCGTTTTCCTGCATATTCCACATCATAATTTTGTTCGCCCAACATCAAACCACGCACAACGTCTGCGATTTTTTTCTGCTCAAACAAAATACCATGTAAACCCGACACAAGCGGCATATAAACACCGAGGTCATCCGCTTTTTGTTTTACCTGTCGCAGGGTGTTAACTCCCTCTGCAACCTGCCCCAAACCGGAAACCACTTCATCCAACGGTTTACCCTGCCCCAACGCGTAACCCACGCGATAATTACGACTCAGGTCAGAGGTGCACGTCAGAATTAAATCACCCACACCAGCCAAACCTAAAAATGTCATTGGGTTGGCTCCCATAAGGCTGGCAAAACGCCCCATCTCGGCAAGGCTGCGCGTCAACAACATCGCCTGGGTATTATTACCTGCGCCAAGCGCTGCAGCCATGCCACAAATAATTGCATAAATATTTTTTAGCGCCCCACCCAACTCCACGCCATAGCGATCATTGTTTGCATAAACGCGAAAGGTCGCAGAACTCAAGGTCGATTGGACACAACTGATAACCGACTGATGTTCACTGGCGATAACACTGCCGGTTTGTTGTTGCTGGACAATTTCTTTAGCAAAATTAGGACCACTGAGCACACCGATCCGATGTGAAGGTAACTCTTGCTCAAGAATCTGGCTCATCAAGGTAAAGCCTTCGGGTTCAATACCCTTGGCGGTACTGACGATAATTGCCTCCGGTTTAAGATAAATCCGCATCTGACGAGTTACTGCGCGAAATGAGTGACTGGGAATGGAAACAAATATCAAATCACTGACAGAAACAGCCGCTTCGAGATCAGCGGTAATAATCAGACTGTCATGCAAGCGATAGCCGGGAAGGTAACGCGTGTTTTCGCGCGCAGATTGATATTCCGCTGCCTGCTCCGGCGAACGCATCCATAAACTGACGACGTGTTGATTACAGGCAATGATATTGGCAATAGCTGTGCCAAAACTCCCGCCCCCCAGTACTGCAACCTTTAATTTTTCACTCATAGCATTCAAATCCAAACAACGGCGTCATTAATGACAGGAAAACTGTAGCAATTCTGGTGGAGAAAAGTGATACACAAGAGTAACTGTAACTTTTTTGCACAATAAAATTCACATTTAATTTGTCCACATTTTCTGTGGATAACTTAGTGGATACATTTTGGGAAACCATCGCCAAGCCGCAAAATATCTGGCCTAACTACAAATTGTGCATTTTTTGACCTTATTTATTTTTCCCTTATAAA
>CAMPIG010000482.1 GCA_946886255.1 uncultured Cellvibrio sp.
GCATTTGCTGCTGACTGTTGGTGGACAACACCAGATAACTTTTAACCTGGGGCTGAGCCGCCAATAATTTCAATTGCGCTTTCAAATGCGGATCACCGTGACGGAACCCAGCCGTATCAATCAGCACCAGCGAATAATGACGCAGGCTGTGAAGCACTTGCTCAAGGGTATTGTTTTCGTCCACTACTTTCACGGGCACCCGTAAGATACGACCGAACGAGCGCAGCTGATCATGAGCAGCAATGCGGTAAGTGTCGGTAGTAACCAGGGCGACTTTATCCGCGCCGTATTGCAAAACATACCGGGCAGCAAGTTTGCCGATCGTAGTGGTTTTACCTACGCCGGTCGGACCAACAAAAGCAAACACACCGCCCTGATCCACGACATCTTTGCCGAGCACAGGCATCTGGTGAGCCAGATTAGCCAGAGCATCAGACCAGGCATCAGCCAATTTACGGGTTGGTTTACAGGTGCCCAGCACCTTGGCAATCGCTTCGGCGGGTAAACCGATGCGCTCCAGGCGACGGCCTATGCTGGATAGCACCGGCGACCCTTGGGGTGCAGGCGTTCCGCCGGTGATGCGATCCAGTTGTTGTTCCAATAAAAAACGCATATCAGCCAGTTCGGCCTGTAATTCGGAAAGCTGGATCTGCTCCTGGTTAACCACCGGCTCAGGTTTGGTGAATAACTCACTGGGCTGGAGTTTCGGCGAACGCGCAGGCGCTGCTTCGTCATCAATCAACGGGTAGCGCTCGGCTGCGGTCATGCGGGGTTTGTTCGGTGCAGGCGTTTCATTCACAGCAGATGCCTCGGGCGCACGCCGGGGAATGGCTGCATTAACCTTGGGCTGCTTGGCGACCAGAAATTCTTTTGCGGATTCTTCGACGTTACGACTGGCCAGCATACGCAGACGCGCACGCTCGATTTCATCGGCCAGCTCTTTACCGGTCTTACCGGACGCCGGCCCGCGCGCTGTGCTGCTGAGACTTTTAAACGCACCGAGTACATCTTCTGCCTGCGCAGGCGTGGGTTCTTGCTGCAAAGCGCGGCTCGGTGTTATCGGCTGCTGCAATTGTTGTAACGCGCTATCGTCGGCCAGGGTCGTCAGGATTTCCACGCCCTCAGCGGTGCGGTTACTGGAGAGAATAATGGCATCCGGCCCCATGGCCTGCCGAACCAGCTCTAACGCACGGCGCATATCAGCAGCAACGAAACGTTTGACTTGCATAACTCTTCTCCTCGCTCGCAACGAGCGCTAATACTTACCTTTTGTCAGCACCGACGGTGGCGTCGATGGTGATTTGCTTGTTGTCGGGTATCTCGGTGTAAGCCAGAACCCGCATATCCGGCACGCTGTGGCGAACAAAACGCGACAACATCATCCGCAAGGGCGCAGCAACCAGTAACACCAGCGGTTTGCCTGCCATTTCCTGCTTCTGCGCTGCTTTTACCAGCGACTGTTGTAAGCGATCTGCCAGCCCCGGCTCGATAAACGCACTGTCATCGGCGCCGGCTTTTTGTGCTTGCTGAACGGTACTCAGCAATAACTGTTCCAATGCAGGCTCCAGGGTAACAACCGGTATGTTTTGCTCGGCTCCCACGATGTTTTGCACAATCTGGCGGGCCAGGGCTACCCGCGCCAGGGCCGTCAAAGCGGCGGGATCTTGACTCTTACCTGCACCCGCCGCCAAGGCTTCGGCGATCGAACGAATGTCGCGGATCGGTACCCGTTCGCGTAGCAGGTTTTGCAGGACTTTGAGCAATACATTCAGGCTGATGGTATTGGGCACCAGTTCTTCCACCAACTTGGGCGACGATTTGGCCAGCATGTCCAGCAGCTTCTGAACATCCTCGTGACCGAGCAATTCGTGAGTGTGTTGTTGCAGGATTTGATTGAGGTGGGTCGCCACCACGGTGCTGGCGTCCACCACGGTGTAGCCAAGGGTCTGGGCCTGCTCTTTCTGGCCGGCGCTGATCCATACCGCTTCCAGACCAAAGGCCGGATCTTTGGTTTTGATGCCGTCGAGGGTACCGAATACCTGGCCGGGATTAATCGCCAGATCGCGGTCAGGATAGACCTCGGATTCCGCCACCGCCACGCCCATCAAACTGATGCGGTAGCCATTGGGCAGGAGGTCCAGATTGTCGCGAATGTGAACGGTAGGAATCAGGAAGCCCATCTCCTGGGACAATTTTTTGCGTACACCTTTAATACGGCCCAGCAGCTCGCCGCCCTGATTTTTATCCACCATGGGAATCAGGCGATAGCCGACTTCGAGGCCGATTACATCCACCGGTTGCACATCGTCCCAACCTACTTCTGCCGGTTCTGCCGAGGATGGCAGAGAGGCCACCGGACGCGGCGCCGATGCCGGAGCCACACCGCCAGCCGCTGGCGCTTTGCCGGCATCCCCGGCCAAACGGGCGCCGGAGGGAATAAAAGCGTTATCTTCTACCGGTGTCGGTTGCTGGCGTTTCCAATGGATGAAATACGCCAAGCCCCCTGCCAGCAACCCTAACCCCATAAAGGCAATGTGCGGCATCCCGGGGATAGACCCCATTAAAAACAGGATCGCGGCGGCGATGGCCAACGCCTTGGGTGACGCGAACATCTGGCCGGTAATCTGTGCACCCATGTCTTCGGCGGTATTAACCCGGGTTACCAGAATTGCCGCCGCAACGGACAACAACAGTGACGGAATCTGGGCGACCAGACCGTCGCCGATAGTCAGCAGCACGTATATCTCCATCGCCCGGCTGAACTCCAGATCATGCTGAATCATGCCGATACTCAAACCACCGATGATCGTGATCACCATGATCAAAATACCCGCGATGGCATCACCACGCACAAATTTGCTCGCACCATCCATTGCGCCATAAAAATCCGCCTCTGACGCGACATCCTTCCGGCGCGTGCGCGCTTCGTCCTGATCAATCAACCCCGCATTCAAATCCGCATCAATCGCCATCTGTTTACCGGGCATCGCATCCAGGGTAAAACGCGCGCTCACCTCAGAGATCCGCCCTGCACCCTTGGTTACCACCACAAAGTTGATGATCATCAGGATCAGGAACACCACAATACCCACGGCGTAATTACCGCCGATTACCACCTCACCAAACGCCTGAATCACCTTCCCCGCCGCATCACCACCCTCCTGCCCCTTCAACAGAATCACCCGGGTAGATGCCACGTTCAATGACAGCCGCAACAAGGTCGCCACCAACAAAATCGTGGGAAACGCCGCAAAATCCAGCGGACGCAAAGCGTAGATGGTCACCATTAACACGACGATAGACAGCGCGATATTAAAGGTGAAGAAGGAATCCAACAGGAACGCCGGCATCGGCAGGATGATCATGGCCAGCAACATCAGCAGCAGGATAGGAACACCCAAGCTGCCGCGCCCTAAACCACGTAATTGACCCCATGCCGCTTTACGGTCGGTGTTACGCAGTTGAGTGAGAGAAGGAAATGCCATAGTGTACGGATTCTTGACGGTTAGGGGCCTTTGGGGGCTCTATCGCAAAAAGCGTACCGAT
>CAMPIG010000483.1 GCA_946886255.1 uncultured Cellvibrio sp.
AGGATTTCTGTTTCGAAACCCTCAAGTCAAGGACGACTTGAGGGAGCTACAGGGATGATTCATTCGCCACATCCCTGTGGCTTACCCTGCGGGCAGCTTCGCTGTGCAAATTGGCTTTCCTGCCAATTTGTTATGCGTTTTTGAAACAGAAATCCTAATGACAAACGGATTCTGGAGCTCCCCCCTTTTCATCCCCACTTTACCCCACCAAAAAACTGTACTAGCATCAAAGCCGATTTAAACCCTGCTTTATCTCCCCACAACCCACACGGACGAAACCATGAAAACCTATAAAACCTGCATCGCATTATTACTTGGTAGTGCAATAAGTACACCAGCGCTCGCTGTAAAAATTGACATGACACCCGGCTTATGGGAACACACATTCACCATGACCAATCCCAGCGGTGAAATGGCAGCAGCCATGAAACAAATGCAGGAACAACTGGCTAACATGTCGCCGGAAGAGCGCAAGATGGTGGAAAGCATGATGTCTTCCCACGGCATTGGCATCGGAGAAGACGGTACATCCGTCAAGATGTGTGTTACGCAGGAAGATATTGATCGCGGGGATCTTCCTCAACAGGATGAAGATTGCCAACAGGAAATCCTTGAACAAACCAGAAATACATTCAGGATTAAATTCAGTTGTGCCGGTGATCCACCCTCAAGCGGTACGGGAGAAATTACATTTAGTACGCCTAAGGTATACACCGGGAAATCAACCTTTGTCACAGAAGTAAACGGCAAAACCGAGCAGATGGCTATGACCCAAAATGGTAAATGGCTGTCCGCTGATTGCGGCAAGATAAAACCCGTTAGCGATCATTAATGTCCGTGTCGGGCTGGATAGCCCGACTCACTTTTTTATGTCATCTCTCTCACATAAACCGCTTCGCTGTCCTGCAATGTGCGTTGACTAACGAAGCGAATGCATGCGACGTACTATCCTTTGTGAAACCACGTGCCAGGTCTGACGACACAGGTATGTTTCACTGCGCAAGCGGCTGATTCCGCGCAGATGTGTAACTGAGAACATCTCATGACGTATACGGAGCACCAGAGTAATGACTAATGCCGTGGTAAGTGCAGGTTCGTCTTCTGCTATGGGTTGGCTTGATGCAAAGCTTATCGACCTGATGCCAGCAGCCGTGTACATCTGTGCGGCACCCTCCGGTCTGATCATACGTTACAACCAGCGTGCCATTGAACTGTGGGGCAGAGAGCCGCAAACCGGAGAAACCGGTGAACGCTTTTGCGGTGCCCATCGTTTGTTCTGGGTGGATGGTGCGCCCCTGCCTCATGCCAATACACCTATGGCGCAAGTGTTAAACACCGGTGAGCCGGTGCGCGACCAGGAAGTCATTATTGAACGGCCGAACGGTAGTCGTGTTGTGGCATTGATAAATATTGATGTGATCCGCGACGATCAACAAAATATTATCGGTGCGGTTAATGTACTAAAAGATATTACTGAGCGGAAAATGATGGAGGAGGAGTCCCGTCGCCTGATCGATAAACTGCGTCAGGAGCGGGAGCGTCTCAAGGAGGCCTTTGAACGCTCGCCAGCATTTATGGCGGTAGTGCGCGGTCCTGAACATATTTTTGAAAGCGTTAATCAACGCTATCGTGATTTATTAGGTGACCGCGGATTTGTCGGTAAAACGGTACGCGAAGCAGTGCCTGAAGTTGAAAATCAAGGTTATCTGGAAATCCTTGATCGCGTCTTCCAGACCGGGGAACCGTTTGTGGGCTCGGATATGCGTGTTATGTTGCGCAAGGCCCCGCACCAGGAACTGGAAGAAAAATATATTGAATTGATTTACGAGCCATTGCGGTCTGGCTCAGGGAACGTCACCGGTATTCTTGTTCATGGTGTTGACCTCAGCGAGCGCAAAAAAGCGGAAACGCAACTGGCGCACATCCGACAGGAGTCTGAACGCCAGCGCCGCCTCTACGAAACTGTCCTCACCACTATTCCTGATTTTGTCTATGTCTTCGATCTTAATTTCCGCTTTACCTACGCCAACGATGCCTTGTTGAAAATGTGGGGAAAGACCTGGGCAGAGTCTGCCGGTAAAACCTGCCTTGAATTAGGTTACCCCGCATGGCATGCGGCCAAACATGATCGTGAATTAACTGAAGTGTTAACAACGGGGCATCCGGTTCAGGATGAAGTACCGTTCATCGGCACGCACGGCTTGCGCATCTACGATTATATTTTTGTACCGGTATTCGGTGCCAATGGCGAAATTGAAGCGATACTCGGTACTACGCGCGACGTGACTGAACGTAAACAAATGGAGCAGGAATTACAAAGTCGCGCGGAAGAGCTTGCCGAGGCCGATCGAAAGAAAGATGAATTTATTGCCTTACTCGCTCACGAACTGCGCAATCCCCTCGCACCGGTGCGCAATGGGCTGCGTATTCTTGAGCTGGCGGAAAATGATCCACAAACCATGTTCCAGGTGCGCTCGATGATGGAACGGCAATTGACGCACATGGTGCGGTTGATCGATGACCTGCTGGATGTGTCACGGATGAACCGTAACAAATTGCATCTACAAAAACGCCGCGTGTCACTGGAAGAGATAATCGATAATGCTGTTGAGGCAACTCGCCCGGCTATCGAAGCGGCCGGGCATTCGTTGACCTTGTCACTGCCGGAAAAACCGATATACCTTGATGCGGATCTTA
Source organism: uncultured Cellvibrio sp. (assembly GCA_946886255.1). The sequence goes on from CAMPIG010000483.1 coordinate 2,698, forward strand.
CCCGTCTGGCTCAGGTATTCAGCAACCTGCTCTCGAACAGTGCCAAATACACCAAGCCGGGTGGGAAAATCTGGTTGACTGCTGAGTTGCATGAAAATCAGTTAACGGTTGGCGTTCGCGATAATGGTATCGGTATTCCTGCGACGTCACTGCCGAAGATTTTTGATATGTTTGCGCAAGTGCCGAATGGCAGTGAACATTGTATGGATGGGCTGGGCATTGGATTGGCACTGGTGAAAGTGTTGGTCGACATGCATCAGGGCAGTGTCAGTGCACGTAGTGATGGGCCAGATAAAGGCAGCACCTTTTGTGTAACCTTGCCGGTATTAAATACCATTGCTGATGTACAACCGGAGCCTCGTGGGGATGTACACGCACCGGATCAGCCCAAGCGGCGCATCCTGATTGTGGACGACAATCAGGATGCCTGCGATTCCATGGCGATGCTGTTAAATTTATTAGGTCACGATGTACGCATTGCTCACGACGGTGTTGAAGCTCTGGTCAGAGTGGAGGAATTTGCACCGCATCTTGTATTGATGGATGTGGGCATGCCTAACCTGAACGGTTACGACGCGACCCGTTTGATCCGCGAACAGGCTAAGGGTGAATCCATCACGATTGTGGCGGTGACCGGGTGGGGGCAGGAGGGTGATCGCACCCAGTCACGGGCAGCAGGGTGTGATGGCCATTTGGTAAAACCGGTGAACCTGAAGGATATCGAAGATTTGCTGCGCGACTTGAAACTGCGTGAAGAAAAAATTCAGGTATACGGTGAAACAACGCTCTAGGGAACCTGGCGGTTCAGACGATCTTACGCCAGATTTT
>CAMPIG010000484.1 GCA_946886255.1 uncultured Cellvibrio sp.
TTCATAGGCCGTGCGCTTCATAAAAATAAAGAAGCCCGGGAGATCGAAGAAGCAAAACAGGATTAAGCCGCTTACCCGTTTCCGTTCTAACCAAAGAGCAAAATAGTCTTTCTCGGCGGTTAGGTTTCTACTTAAGATAAGTGCCCACATGTTCTGGAAAGGAGAATGGCTATGACATTACGATTAGGCGATACCGCACCGGATTTTGAACAGGAATCCACCGCCGGCGTCATTAAGTTTCATGAGTGGTTGGGTGACAGCTGGGGTGTACTTTTCTCGCATCCGTCTGACTTTACTCCTGTCTGCACCACCGAACTTGGCCTTACCGCCAAATTGAAAGAGGAATTCGAAAAGCGCAACGTAAAAGCCATTGCGCTGAGTGTGGACCCGGTCGATTCACACCATGCCTGGGTAAACGATATCAACGAAACCCAAAATACCCGCGTTAATTTTCCTATCATTGCCGACGCTGATCGCAAGGTATCCGATCTGTACGACATGATTCATCCTAACGCCAATGCCACGCTAACCGTACGCTCGTTGTTTATCATTGATCCGGCCAAGAAAATTCGTTTAATCATCACCTATCCAGCCAGTACCGGGCGCAACTTTGATGAGATTTTGCGTGTGATTGATTCGCTGCAATTAACCGAACATCACAAAGTCGCTACACCCGGCAACTGGAAACCGGGCGAGGATGTTGTGATTGTTCCAGCCCTGCAAGACCCGGATGAAATCAAGCAGCGTTTCCCGAAAGGTTACAAAGTCATCAAGCCCTACCTGCGCATGACACCCGACCCAAGACAATAACCCCTGAAATAAAAAAACCGGAGTGGTGGTTAATCACTCCGGTTTTCCCCCGGTTACCCATCCTGTGGATTCTGTGTATGCTCGAGCCTGTTAGCAGGCCCGAAACCTAAACCGTTTCAGCAAAAAACTGCTGCAATATTTGTTTATGCGCTTCGAATTTCTTCCAGCCCAATTCGTGGAAGTAGAAGGCGACGGTGTTGATGGCAGGTTCAACCATCGCCACCGCGCTACCCACCAGAACATCGCCAGTGAGGGCATAAGCGACGGAAAACGCGACGGTGAAGTGAATAGTTGCGAAAGTCATTGTCTTTGCCATGGTGCCTGCTCCTTTGGGTTACTTGATGAACTCAGACTACGCTTGGCACCACAAAATTTAAAGACAATTGATGTTATTGATTTGATAGCCAATACCTATACGTTTAACAGGTATCACGGCACAGGAGGAAAAGTCTGGCCTTCAACGTTCAGCATATTTTCCACCACAGCCGCATTGTAGAAGCCTTCTACCTTGCGGATCTTGTCTCCATCGACGGTACACCAGATGGCGATACGCACATCGCCAATGGGTTCAAAGTAGGTTTTGTAATCCAGCACACCGAATACGGAATTGCCTTCCGCCGCCACTTCACGCACCACAATATCCTTCTGAATACCGGCCATACCAAAGAGGTAGGCGAGCATATCTTCCGGGTCAGTAAAGTACATGTTCGGGCCGATGTATTCGAAACCCTCGACATGCAGCAATTGCTTGGCCTGATCAAAATGCTGGGATTTTATTCCCTGGATAAATTGGGTAACGATTTCTTTGGGCTGCATGATCTCACTCTGAATGACACTGCCGGGTTCGGACGGAAGGATGCTGCGCGGAGGAACCCAATGGACAACTCAATTAGCAAACTGAACTAACAACAGACGGTAAAGATGCCTTTCTAATGTTCCGCTACTACTGAGTCAAGCAGAAAGTGTCATGATCTGCAAGCTTGTGAGAGGTTTACGTATTTTTTGCACAATTTCACCGCAGTTGGCGGGTTTATTGGACAATTAATCAGCGCCGCCTTAAGGAGACGGCTCGCCGATTGTTACCACCAAGGATTCCAGTGGTCTGAGTCTGACCGGCACACTAGCGTGGTTTTGCCGAACTGCCAGTGTCAGCGTTTTCTGCTCGCCCAATTGCTCCTGCAAGGGGTAATTCCCAGCCGTTAATGCCCAGGTTTTTACCAGGTTATTGGGAATCTGCAGGTTAAAAGCGCGATTTTCCGTAGCGGAAAAATTGCTGATCACGATCAGTTTCTGCGCATTTTGTGGCGCATCCGACCAGCGAGCAAAGGCGAAAACGTCATTTGTATAGCCCGCCGTCGTCGCGCGGTTGTGGTTGTGAAGCTCCTGATAAGGTCCGCGCATCGCCGGATTGTTTGCAGAGAAATTCAACAGCCGTACATAAAAGTCGCGCAGTGCTCGTTCCCGGCCGCTCAGGTGTTCGCCGTCAAACTTACCGCCGTTCATCCACCGCTGGTGGGCGGGAACACCGGCATAATCGAAGATACTGGTACGGGTCGGGTCGCCAAAGCCTGAGTCCAGCATACCGTCTTCACCCACTTCCTGGCCGAAGTAAATCATCGTCGGTGAACTGCTGATCAAAGCCGATACCACCATCGCCGGTTTGCCTTTTTCTGCACTACCGGCAAAATCCGGACTGGCAATACGCTGCTCATCGTGATTTTCCAGGAAGTGCAACATGTGTGCCTCGATATCCGCCACGCCCACCTGGATCGCCACCAAGCTATCGGTGGAGCCTGTGCCTTGCATGACGGTTTTGAGCGTATCGTAAAACTCCACTTTATCGTAAAGATAATCCATCTTGCCCAGATGCAGGTAGTTGCGATATTCCCTGGGGTTGTAGACCTCGGCCAATAAAAACGCATCCGGATTTTTTAATTTTATCGACGAATTCAAATAACTCCAGAATTCTACCGGAACCATTTCGGCCATATCAAAACGAAAACCGTCGACACCCATGTCCAACCAGTAGTGTGTGATCTCGCGAAATTTTTTCCAGGAGTCGGGTACATCTTTGTCGGCCCAAAACGCAGCGTGCGCGCGATAATTTTTTTCTGCGTAAGCTTCCGGCAAACTCGGAAAGTCGTAACTGCCATCGGGCCGTACACCGTAGTTAATCTTTACGGTTTCATACCAATCGTGAAAATGCGGTTGCGCTTTGCGTGAGCCGTTGCCGGTCCATTTGGCCGGCACTTCGGTAAATTTTCCGTCGGCGAGCGGATGCGTATCTCCACCCAGGGGGCGATAATTTTCCAATGGCTCGGGCACGCGAAAATTCTCTCCCGGCACATAGTAGAAATTATTGTCACGCTGGTAAGCCACCGAAGTATCGTCGTTAACACCGAAGTCCTGCACACCTTCCGGCTTATGCCGGGACTCATAACGACGCGCCACATGATTCGGCACGATATCAATAATGACCTTCATCCCTTGCTGATGCGTGCGCTCGATCAGCGCCTGAAATTCTTCCAGGCGCTGTTCCGGATCAACGGCCAAATCGGGATTTACGCTGTAATAATCTTTTACTGCGTAGGGGGAACCGGCGCGCCCTTTTACGACATCCGGATCATCGTTACTAATGCCGTAAGCGGAGTAATCACGAATCACCGCATGGTGCGGCACACCGGTGTACCAGATGTG
>CAMPIG010000485.1 GCA_946886255.1 uncultured Cellvibrio sp.
TCCTGCAACTGCATTACCACTCCTTACGGTCCTTGTTATGGCTGACCTTGCGGGCTCTTGCCGCGACGCGTCACACCGGCGCCCTCGCGGCGCCGGTAATACGCTCGCAATTGCGCACAACGCAGGCACCATTGCTGGCGCAACTCGTGATGCAACATGGCACAATGAACCAACTCGGCCACCTCGCGCAGATTGCGCTCTTCTTCATCCAGCTCTGCCTGGAGCGCATCCAGAAGCTTCACTAACAGCGATTTATCCACCATGGCCGCCCAGCGAATAAAACCCCGCACGGAAAAACCGGATGGCTCGCCCACCCTGCACACTTTTGATCTGACGACATCCTTCAACAACATACCCTGGCGAAAACGCCACCCCTGTAAAAAATGACTGGGGAAAGCCCCAGCCCAATAGCCGGTACGTGAACTAGCAAGCCACATGCTAAGTAATCCTTAGTATCGCGTCAACCTAAAAACTAAGAATCTCTTAGTCCCATTTTGACTAAGAGACACGCGCACATGGCGTACCAAACGCTGTTTGCCTCGCGGCTGGCACAAGCGAGGAAGAAGACCGACCTATCGCAAAAACAACTCGGCATTCAGGCCGGGCTGGACGAATTCACCGCAAGCCCACGCATGAACCATTACGAACGCGGCAAGCACCTACCCGACCTGGACACCGCCAAACGCTTTGCCGATATCTTGAATGTGCCGATGGCCTACTTGTATTGCCCGGAGGATGACCTAGCGGAGTTGTTGCTGGAGTTGAATAGATTGACCCATCAGCAGCGGGTAGCTTTGTTGAAGAAGATCAGGAAGGAATAAATTGCAGCAACTATTTTTTTATCCAGAGGCAGCGCCAGGATAATTGTCGGATAATAGCCTGAGTAAAATCGGTTGTGCCGCAAACTTCAGACGTAAAACCTTTTATTTTCAATTTCCACCGGAGATTTATTCATGACTCAACTGCCACCCTGCCCAAAGTGCGACTCGCCATACACCTACCCCGATCAAGAACTGCTGATTTGTCCAGAGTGTGCGCATGAGTGGTCACCACAATCACAGACCGGTGATGACAATGAAACCCTCAGACAAGTACGCGATGCCAATGGCAACCCACTTGCAGATGGAGATTTTGTTACCGTCATCAAGGATCTGAAAATCAAGGGATCATCGTCGGTGGTCAAAGTGGGAACCAAAGTAAAAATTTTGCGCTTGGTGGATGGCGATCACGATATTGACTGCCGCATTGACGGCATAGGGCCAATGATGCTGAAGTCTGTATTTGTGAAAAAGGTGTAAGCTCAGCAACGCGGCAAAAGCGCCTCCTTTTTTCATCTCCTCCCTGAGATGAACACAATATTAACTATTCCCCACCACAACCCACCGTCGTAATGGCAGCGCTGGCAACAAACTCAGCGCCGCCAACGATCGTGCCTTGCAAATCAATCGCTGTGTCGCCACAGGCAAGGCCGGTTTCGTTGATGTTAAATCTCATCACCAGGTCGTGAATGCCATCTTCGTTGAGATCCAGTCGGGTGTATTTGAACGGCGTGGCACCGCCAGAACCTAATCGAAGTGTGCTGCGGTCAACATCCCAGATAGGTTCAAACGGGTTAGTAGAATCGGCACGCGATAGCATGACCAGGATCATAGTGCCCGTTGAGCCAGGCTGAACACCCGTTTGGTTGTCAATCAATAGCAACTCGAGTTCTACCGGAGGTGTTTCGACAGTGGAATCGACCGCACCAATATCGCAACCGGTTCTGGCATTGCCGTGTTGATCAATCAGAATCGGAAAGCCCTCAAAATCCGTGCAGATTTTTCCTTCGTTATCAATGGCTGGACTACCCGGCAGCAATGCGTAGCTCGGTGTGGGGCCGCCGTAATCTCCCAAAGGGCCAATCACTTCGGTGAAGGTGGTCGCCTCATCTACGATAATGTCGGTGCTGGAGGGATAGCAATTTGATTCTGCGGTAATCAGATTATTTTCCAGCAAAAGATTTTTTGGCGTATCGTTGGGGCCGAAGTCATAACAGGATTGGTCTATCGTCGTGTCCGCATGCCCTACAATCATAGAATTTTTGATGTAGGTGTACGCGGAGCCATCAGCAGCAGACGTTGCCGCGATCGCCGACCCCAAGCCTTGCGACGTATTTAGAGCAATCGTCACATTCGCTAGATTCACCGTGCCACCATAATTGTAAACGCCGCCACCTATTCCGTTACCCTCAACTTTTCCGCGCGCGTGATTATGGCTAATCGTCGTGTTGATAATGGTCGAGGTCGCATCCTCAGCGCTATAAATCCCGCCGCCTTTAATGGCTCTATTGCGAATGATGGCACTTTCTCGTACGGTCATCTCACCGCCGTTATAAATACCGCCGCCTTCTGTCGCGTCTCCATCACTTATGGTTGTGCGTTCGATCAAGAGGGTTCCGTCGTTCCTGATTCCTGTACCCTCGTAACCGTTCTCGATGACGGAGTCTATGAGAAGTAGAGAGGCTTCGGCGGAAGAGCCCGACACACCATTCACAATAATGCCACCAGGACCGCTGTTTTCGTGAAAGTGACTTCGCGTGACCGTCATGGTGCCTTCGTTGAGGATCGCGGCCCCGCCGTATATTTCCGGCCTGACGCCGTTGTAGGAAAACTCCGTATCAGTTACATGAGCTTCGGCGCCGGGCGCGTTGTAGATGGCACCACCGCCAGATAAAAAAACATCGCTTTCAAGGATAGCATTGCCTGTGAGAATGCTTCGCTCAATACGAAGGAGGCCTTCGTTGTAAACAGCTGCACCACGCTCCACTACACCTGGACTCCCTCTATGCCCAAAAAAATACCCACCAGCTATCACAATATCGCGCAGGGTGAGTGAGCTTCCTGCATTAACATGAAAAAAAGCGCAGGTCCCTCGTGCGTGCAGATATGAAAGATCACCGCCCGCGCCAATGATGGTGATATCACCCTGAATAGGCGGCGCGCAACGCGGTGGTTGAGCCGTGAGGGAGTAATAGATTCCCTCCGTGAACCGAATAATATCGGGCTCACTGGTTTGGTTTGCCGCCGCGACAGAATTATAAAGACAGTTGAATTGACCAGCCTCACACGTGAATTCTGCCGCACCAACATGAAGAGAAACGGCAACCACCATGCAACCCACTAAACCGCATAAACGTGTAGTGAAAATTTTCATAGAAATATCCCTGCCTGTGTCCATTAGTAAAGAGCGATGCATGCCAATAACATCCTCATATTGACTCGTCCCTCCGGGGAGACCCGGCGGATTTATCCTCCGCGCCCCTTCAAGTTCAGCCTCGTTAGCGAAGCCCACAGTGAAAACCGAAAACTTTACTGATCTCACGAACCGTAACTTCTACTCGCGGCTTAGTGATAAGTTCCGGTTCGTTTTCTATGAAAATATTTTTTTAAATTAAATAATTTAATTTTATAAATTATGAGAATATTTTTATGTCGATTGAAGAAGAAAC
>CAMPIG010000486.1 GCA_946886255.1 uncultured Cellvibrio sp.
GTGCCGAGCAAGCTTATGATGATGTGTTAAATCAAGCGGGCGCTTCACTCGCGCGTGACGCCATTGACACGCGTGTTGTCCAGCAAGTCCGCAATAACACCGGTGGTATCATCGACAGCCAGGATGAAGTCGGTGGTTTACCCGCTCTCTACAGCGACGCAGCACCGACAGATAGCGACAGTGACGGCATGCCGGATGCGTGGGAACAACAGCAGGGTTTGAATCCGTTTGATGCGAATGACCGCAACGATCATTCATTGGATTCGATGTACACCAATCTGGAAATTTATTTGAATAGCATTTTGTAAGAGGAATGCATGGCTCACCGGCAATTCGGAGGGATCTGATTGCCGGTTGTTTTTTATAGTTATATCTCCAGCGCTTTTTCGATATCTTTTTCAACATAAAAAGAACCAGTCCATACCGGCATAAATTTTTATTACCGAATTACCCAAATCAACGCCAAGCCGCCGGCCACCGAATCGGTCGTTTTCACCAGCGGACTATCTTCAAACTCTGCGCCGCGCAAATTATCGTAGCGGATAAAAAACGCGATGCGATAATCATCAATCGCACGGCTCATCGCCCAGGAATTACTCCAGCCGCTATAACCTGCGTCTGCTTCAAACGTGGGGCGTGATGCAGTCGCATATTCTTCAGCCACGGTGTAATAGTGATCGTGATAGTCGTTGCTGGCGTAGTACACGCCGGTACGAAAGGTGAAACTCCATCTTTCGATTTGCGTGCGGAAGGCGAGCTGTGGGTGTACCAACCAGCCAACATAATCAGCATCGCCGCCACCGACGGCAACAACACCACGCAAGGGTAAGTGCATCATCCAACCGTCACGAAACGTATCGCCAGTTAAATTGACATTCAGCGCCGGACCAAACTCCACCGTGGAGTAAAGTTCGGGCATACCTTCGCGCAATTTGTTCTCGTCACTTTCCGGCGTAATGGAAGCGCTCATACTGAGGTTGAGTTCAATATCGTCGCGCGTAAATAATTTGCCGCGCACGCCATCGCGATCAGTCTGGATGTATTTGCCGCGATAAATAAAATAAGGAATGGGCGCAACATAATGGCTGTATTCCTTGGAGCCGCGATAATCCGGCCCACTGATGGCGCCTATGCCGATACCGGCTTCCCAGGTTTTTACAGCGGCTGCGGGTGTCGTTTTTGTTGAATTTGTCGGTGTCGTTTCCGGAATAGCTTCTTCATCGGCGGTTTGGGCGCTTGCCGTTCCGCCGGTGAGGCACAGCAACAGTAAAGCCCTGATCAATAATTTCATGAATATCAGTTCCTGAAGAATCCAGCGCAGATCATAGGGTTAATCTGTCGCAAAACAAAGCACAGGGACGAGGCAGGGTGAATCTGTTATCCTGCTCGCCTGTTTCCCCCCTGATTATCATCGAGTTTATTGTGACCACGACTGCCTTTTCCACCTTGTCTCTCGCGCCAGCCATGCTTGAAAATCTCGAGTCGCTCGGCTATCACACCATGACGCCGATCCAGGCGCAGTCATTACCGGTGATCCTGGCGGGGCAGGATATTATTGCCAAGGCCAAAACCGGCAGCGGTAAAACCGCCGCGTTTGCGATTGGTTTGTTAGACAAACTGGATGTTAAACAATTTTCAACCCAGGCGTTGGTGCTCTGCCCCACACGGGAGCTGGCAGACCAGGTGGCGAAGGAAATTCGACGGCTCGCACGGTTTACTCACAATGTAAAAGTGCTGACGCTGTGTGGAGGTGTGTCTATCGGCCCGCAACTGGGTTCGCTGGAACGTGGAGCGCATATTGTCGTGGGAACCCCGGGGCGCATTGTGGATCACCTGGGCAAGGGTTCATTATCTTTGCAAGGTTTGCGGCAGTTGGTGTTGGATGAAGCGGACCGCATGCTGGAGATGGGTTTTTCCGATGCCCTTGAAACGGTATTGCAGGCCTGTCCCTTGCAACGTCAAACGTTGTTATTTTCCGCAACCTATCCTGAAGCGATAAAAAAAATCAGTGCACATTGCCAGCATGATCCTGTGTCGGTAACGGTGGATTCGCTACACAGTAATCAACACATTGAGCAACATTTTTATGAGTTGCAGGATGCCTCGCAAAAACAGTCGGCAGTACTAACGCTGCTGGCTCATTACCAGCCCCAGAATTCGATTGTGTTCTGCAACACCAAACAACAGTGCGATGAAGTCTCTACAGATTTACGAGCAGCAGGTATTAGCGCGTTAGCACTGCACGGCGATCTGGAACAACGCGACCGTGACCAGACGTTGGTGCGTTTTGCCAATAAAAGTTGTTCGGTATTGGTTGCTACCGATGTGGCGGCGCGCGGTCTGGATATCAAAGATTTGGATGCGGTAATTAATATTGAATTGTCGCGTGACCCGGAAGTGCATGTGCATCGTATCGGTCGCACCGGTCGTGCGGGGGAAACCGGTTTGGCGCTGAGTCTGATTGCACCGAACGAAGTGCCGCGCCTGAATCGCCTGGAAGATTATGTGCAGCAAACATTGACGCTGGAGCATTTGCCGGTTACTCAACAAAACCCCGCCGAATTACAACCGCAGATGGTAACACTGTGCATCGATGGAGGGCGCAAGGATAAATTGCGCCCCGGCGACATCCTCGGTGCATTAACCAAGGATGCCGGCCTGACCGGTGACAATATAGGCAAGATTGATATCTTCGATTTTTGTGCTTACGTTGCGGTTAATACCGCCGTCGCTAAAAAAGCTTTGCAACATTTGCAGCAAGGAAAATTAAAAGGCCGGAAATTCAAGGCGCGACAAGTGCGTTGATTGTTATCAATGCAAAGTCGTGTTCCCAAACAACGCGCGAACCTCCGCCGCGTCAAAATGGTAATGCTGGTTGCAGAACTGGCAGTCCACATCAACATGGCCATTTTCAGCCAATAATTTCTCCACTTCTTCCCGCCCGATAGACACCAGCGCATTGCCGGTTCTTTCGCGTGAGCAGCTACAGAAAAAACGCAGAGCACTGGGATCAAACAGGCGCACCTGGTGTTCGTGAAACAAGCGATACAGCAGGCTGGCGTGATCAAGGTTGAGCAGTTCATCAGCCGATAGAGTACCGGTCACTGCGCATAAGGTTTCCCATTGATCCTCGTTGTCTTCAGGGCTGGTGTTAATCTGGCGTGGCAAGGCTTGTAGCAAGAGTCCGCTCGCATGTGCTCCGTCGGCAGCAAACCACAAACGGGTTTCGAGTTGCTCGGATTGATGGAAGTAATGTTCCAGACAGCCCGCTAATGTGTCGCTGTCCATAGGCACGATGCCCTGATAGCGTTCGCCGCGTTTCGGTTCGATGGTGATAGCCAGCACACCTTCGCCGAGTAAGGTTTGCATGTCGGCGGATTCTTGTTGCGCTTCAGTTAATGCCTGCGCGGGATTGAGACGCACGATCCCGCGCAGATCTTTGTGGTTGCTGCACTCGGCCATGATGGTGCTGATAGGGCCATTCC
>CAMPIG010000487.1 GCA_946886255.1 uncultured Cellvibrio sp.
TTGGTGTTGGTGGGTGGAGTGGCTATAATTTGGGAAATTATTTTAATAACGATAACTGCGCCGACCTATGAAGACACCCATCTTTAATATCCATGATCTGATTCTTGTGCTGACCCTGGCGGTGTGTTTGCTGCTGGTGGTGTTTCAGTGGTTGCTCTCGAAGCAAAAAGTGATCGGCATTTACCTGTTGTCCGGTTTTTTTGTGTGCGTGGGGCTGACGGCCCTGTGCAATCTGTTGTTGTGGAATGATTACATCGTGCTTCATACGCCAGCCGCGAAAGCATTGTTGGCTTTGGGTTTGGCGGCGGCGGTGGTGGGCAAGAGTGTGTGCTTGTATTTGTATGTGATGGCGATTACCCAGGAAAACTTTCGTTTGCGCCTCTGGCATGCCGTGCACTTGCTCAATCTGGTGGTGGTGATGGGATTTATTATTATCGGCAACCTGGACAGTGACCGTCTGCGTTTTCGGCCCGAAAGCTACACGCCTTTCAGTAGCCAGCTCACGGACTATTTATGGGATTATCTGAAAATCCTGCCGGTCATTTATGCCTTTGCGGCGGTGTGGGTGATTCGCCAGTACAAGCAACAATTAAAAGAATTTTATTCCAGTCTCAGTTTGCAGGGGCCTTATGGATTGCTGCTGCTGACGTTGGGGTTTGCCGTTAATTGGTTGTGGTCCCTGGTGGTGCATCTATTGGGTGAAAGTATTGATACCGGGGTGGCCGATAAATTTGGCATCTTTGACAATTACATAACTTTTCTGCTGGTAAATGCTTTATTTATTTACAGTCTGTTGTACGCCCACCAGCTGATTCAAACCAAAGGGAAAGTAAAGGAGAAAGACGCCGTTGTAACCACCGAACCTTCGGCGGATGTCATCGAACGGATTCGCCGGGTTATGGAAGATGAGCAGTTATACCTGAAACAAAATTTAAATATTGAAGAGTTTGCGCGGCATTTGGGCATTCACTACCGCGAAGTCTCGAATATCCTCAATCACTATTTCAATACGAATTTTTTTGAGTTTGTGAATCGCTATCGGGTTGAGCGAGCCAAAAAAATATTGTCAGACCCGCAGCGCACCGATACGACTATCTTTGATATCTTGCTGGAATCCGGTTTTAACAGTAAGTCGTCATTCAATCGCTTTTTTAAACGCTATGCCGGCATGTCGGCGGCTGATTTTCGCAAACAGGTTCACGGTTAACCCATCAACCTGTTTGCGCCATGCGAGGTTTAAGGCTTGATGTACGCCTGGCGAAATGGCAATAACATCAGCAGCAACAGGCTCATCCAATGTAGGGAACCGCCGCCGCCACTACCGCCAGTATCATCACGCTGGCTCGCACTGGAGCTGGCCAATGATGCACTGCTGGATGACAGACTGGCTTCACTGGATGATGCCGCGCTACTGGCCAAACTTGAACTGACAGACGAACTGGACACCGCTTGCGAACTGACACTTGAGGTGGAACTGGAACTGCTGGCTGGTTCATCGGCAGGTGGTGTGCCGCTGAATCCAACAGCATCTTCATGGGTAAGTGCAAGTACCAGGATGCCATTCTGAACAACCACATTTTCCGGCAGAAAATCCACGCGATTGGTATCGAAACTCCAGTTGGCTTTGTTCCAGCGCGTTGTATCAAAACTGTTGAAGTCATCGCGCCAGCTTGGCTCAAATTCGCCGTTTTCCGTGTTGTAAGATTGATACTCGATGTAATTCACAAATTGATACACCGGCAAAATTGAATCATCCCACGGCCCGACCCATTCCGGAGATTCGCTGGACCAGATATTAAAGCGCAAGCTCTGCGGGTTGGTCAGGCTGGTCACTGTGCTGGTGCCGTCGATACGGCGCACTTCTTCGCCATCCAGATACCAGGCCACGTAATCCGGCGTCCACTCCAGCACATAGGTGTGATAGGCATCGGCGAGTGAAACGTCTGTGCTGTGATCTTGTAATGAATGAATCGTGGGGCGCGAGCTGCCTAAGATAATATTGCTTTGCCATTCGGTCGCATTATTTTTTCCGAAGACTTCAATATCAATTTCTTCCCAAAAGGTATTGCCGACTTCAGAACCGTTTTTGTAAGTAAAGAAAGTGGACAAGATGCCGCTACCTTCAGCGACGCGCATGCGAATTTCATAGCGACCATAGAGCACGCTGTCAGTGGAAAAAATCTCCGCACCTTTATAGGGTTTGGCAAAAGAGAGATTGGTAAACAACAGACTCAATAAAACGATAAACAGGTAAGGCTTCATATAGACTTCTCGGTAAAAAAAACGGGATGGCACCAATGTGCAACCCCGCAAGGTCGTGTAGAAGCCATCTCAAAAAACATCTGGCGGCCTGATGCTGTGTTGAAAACTCATTTACTTAAGTAAACCCGACAGCCTGTTCCCGACGCTGTCTACCGCCTGCATCCATGCAGGCGTCCGCTCCTCATCAACTTTTCGCCTTGCCTGAGCCTCGCCAGCTGATTTTTGAGATGGCTTCTAATTAATTGTCGTGAATAATTAGAGGCGGGTTAATTTAATCCAATCAATATTAAATCCGCCGCTGTTGGCATAAATCGCCAGATTCTGAACACCGCCATTAAGATAAATGTTGTGGGCAATGACTTGATAGCTGCCCCAGCTGCCGGTGTAGGGAACGCTGATCGTGCCCAGGCCGACGCCGTCCCGATCCAGCGTAAATTGTGCAGTGGTGAGTGCTGAGGCAACGCGATATTCAACGCGATAGGTAGCGCTTTGGGGAATATTGACGTTGGTGTATTTGAACCACTCACCGGCATCGATGTAACCCACGATGCCGCCGCTGGCGAGCACACTGCCGCCCACTTCATTAAAATTTTCAGCTTCAATCACAATGGGTGTCGCACCACTTCCGCCGCCACCACCACTGCCACCACCAGTAGGCGGAGTGCCGTTGTAGCCGGTTTGCCCCTCGCGGGTGAGCGCGAGAACCAGAACACCATTTCGCACCACCACATTGGCCGGGTCAAAATCGGCAAGGTTCTCACCAAAGGTCCAGTTGGCCTTGCCCCAGCGGTTGCTGTCAAAGCTGTTGAAGTCATCGCGCCAGCCTACGCCGAAGCTGTTGGTCGCGCCAATGAAAGGCTTGTAGTCGATGTAATCAATAAACTGGTACACCGGCAGGATATTCGGATTCCAGGCACCGACCCACGAAGGAATATTGGCTGCCCAGAGGTTAAAGCGAATGCTCTGCGGGTTGCTCAGGCCGGTGACAAACTGACCACCGTTGATACGCCGAATCTCGGCACCGTCCACAAACCAGGCGATGTAGCTGGGTGTCCATTCCAGCACGTAAGTGTGGTAGGCATCACCGAGGGACACCGGTGCGGTATGCACGCCTTCCGTCTTGGTGGTGGGCCGATTGGTGCCAATGATCACATTGCTTTGCCATTGGGTGGCGTTGTTCTTGCCGAAGATCTCGATATCAATCTCTTCCCAAAAGACAC
>CAMPIG010000488.1 GCA_946886255.1 uncultured Cellvibrio sp.
GCAAGAAAAACTAACCATCCCGATTTCCGGATCATCTGCGGCTCCTTAATTTAATTTCTGATACAGCTGAACTAATTTGGTGGCGTTGAGCATTTGCACAATCCGTAACTTTTGCAATTTACTCATGACCCGCAATCGGTATTGGGCAACCAGCAACGAACCAAGCCAGGCTATCGGCAAGAGCAAGAGCAAACCCAACACAAACGCACCCAGCACCAGGGTGTGATGCAAATGCAAAAGCTGCAGCGTTTCTGTAGAAGCTAATAACTGCAATAAACCCGGCTGTTGCGCGTATTGCCAGGTCAGGGCTTACAATGCGTCGCCGAAGATAAACATCAAACCGCTACACACGCCCCACACCAATAAAAAAGTCGAGAGGTTGATGGTAAACAGGCAGACAATCAGCAGAATCAATAATGTGAGGAAACCAAAGGGCAACAAGCCGGCCAGCAGACCGAGGCCGATGGCCCAGCCGATCTGCCAGGGTGAGGCTTCCGAGTTCAGAACTTTGAGGATTTTGGCTATCAGGGTCAGCATAAGGTCTCACTCCAGTGAATTCATATCCTAATTATTTTCCACTCACCACATCGGCAAACACATCAAAATAGGTGGGGAATGTTTTTGCCGTGCACTTGGGATCATTGATACGCACCGGCACACCGCCAAAGGTTGCTAATGAGAAACACATAGCCATGCGATGGTCGTCATAGGTATCGATCGCTGCGTTGGGAATAAGTTTTTCGACCGGCGTCACACGCAGCCAATCTTCTCCCTCTTCTACTATCGCACCCAGCTTTCGTAATTCGGTCGCCATCGCGGCGATACGATCCGTTTCCTTGACGCGCCAGCTGGCGATATTGGTAAGGCGCGACGGGTCATCGCAGAAGAGTGCAACCACCGCCAGCGTCATGGCGGCATCGGGAATATGATTGAAGTCCCGATCAAAGGCTTTTAACGGCAGCGCCGGTGCTGAAGCTTCGATCCAGTTCTCGCCTTTGGTGATCGTCACACCAATCGCCTCCAGTGCATCTGCAAACGCGATATCCCCCTGAATACTGTTCTGGCCCACGCCCTGTACCCGTACGGGGCCACGACCCAAAGCACCCGCTGCCAGAAAATAGGACGCAGAGGACGCATCGCCCTCAACAAACATCGTACCTGGCGAGGTGTAGCCCTTCGCCGCCGGCACAATGAAACGCTCCCAGCCATCGCGCTCCACCATCACACCGAATTGCGCCATCAGCTTCAGGGTAATTTCAATGTAGGGCTTGGAGATCAATTCGCTGACCAGTTCGATGCGGGTTTCCTTGCCAGTCATGGGCAGCGCCATCAGCAGCGCCGTCAGGAACTGGCTGGACACGTCACCGCGAATCTTGATGGTGCCTTGTGCGGCAATCTCGGCAGGCTTGATCAAGAGGGGCGGAAAACCCTCTTGCCCGAGGTAGGTAATATCCGCGCCGATCTGACGCAAGGCATCCACCAAGTCGCCGATGGGTCGCTCGTGCATACGCGGCACACCGTGTAGCTCGTAAGTCCCGCCACTTAATGCCAGCGCCGCCGTCAGCGGGCGAAACGCCGTACCCGCATTGCCGAGGAACAGATCGGCTTCTTTATTAGGAAAACCGCCAGTGCCTTCCACACGATAATCGTGCTCGCCGATTTGGGTCACACCCACGCCCAGACTGCGCAAGGCTTCTAGCATCCGGTCGGTATCATCCGACTTCAACAAGTCGCGAATCTCCGTCGTGCCCTGCGCCAGAGCGGCGAGCAGCAGCGTGCGGTTGGAGATACTTTTGGAGCCAGGGAGCTGTACAACACCCTGCGCGCGGGTAGCGGGTTGCAGATCGAGGAATTCCATTGTGAACCTTTCTTTTGGTGTTTTGTGTCTTGTGATCTTTGGGTAATCACCCGGGATGTCGGGGCATCCGGCGGGAAGTGAGCATGAAAATAAAGTGTGCATGATAACTGGCCCAGCGACAGATGGCATTAACCAACGAATCGGTTACTGCTTTTTATGACAAACCACTCTCCACCATTATCTTGTGACTCACTCAGCGGATGCTCCCAAATGTTCTAACCAACCCGATTGACGCCCCCATAACCCCTTGCACTATACTGTATATAAATACAGTTATCTTGTGCCAATCATGTGCGATGTATCTCCCGACAAACCAGCCGCCGCTTCGCTTGAGCAGTTATTGCTCAGAGATGACATGTGGCTGGGCCATTCCCAGCGCTTTACCGGCCGGGCGGCGTTGGCCACTGGCCATACGCTGCTGGATGAGCGGTTATTGCATCAGGGGTGGCCTTTAGGGACGTTGATCGAGGTGTGCCAGCCGGGCATTCAGGGTGAATGGCTGTTGTTTACGCCGGCGCTGTTACAGGTAACCGGGTTGATTGTGTTGCTTAACCCACCGGCCATTCCCTTTGCGCAAGCGTTTATCCAGGCCGGTTTTGATCTTGATCGTTTGTTGGTGGTCGATGCGGTGGAGAAAAAAAATTTCATTGGCTGTTTTACCGAATTGGCACGAGCAAGCGTCGGTGCGGTGCTCGCCTGGCAGCCACAGGAAAACATCAGTTATACGGAACTGCGCAAGTGTTTACTGTCGGCATCTGATGGCACCGGGTTGTGTGTGATGTTTCGTCCGTCGGCGGCGCAACAACAAAGTTCGCCGGCACGCTTACGTTTATTTGCCCGCTTGCTGGCTGATGGACTGGAAATTACGCTGTTCAAACAAACGGGCTATCTGCAAAAACAACAACCGCACCCATTGCTACTGCCACTGCCGGATCGTTGGAAATCGGCGCAAGCTTACGCCGCACTGGACGGAAAAACGGCGGCGACGCCGCAAGACACCGCTCCTCAACGGCTGGCCAGCGTAACGCCATTACGAGGCCAGTAATGCGCTCAACGTCTGCACATGTATGGCTGGCTATTCGGTTGCCGGATTTGCCTTTAACGGCAATTAAACCCGATGCAATAACAACACCGGTTGTGATTGCCGATAAAAAGCGCGTGGTGTTTGCCAACCAATCGGCGCAACACGCCGGGGTGCAGCTGGACATGGATATCACCACTGCGCAATTGCTCAGCGGCTGCGAGATACTTGAACGACATCCCGCACAAGAACAACAGGCGCTGCACCAATTATCCGAACAGCTTTATCACTTTACACCCTACATTGATCGCTATTGCAGCCCCACCAAAGCGCAGTCCGGTTTATTGCTGGAGATATCCAGTTGCCTGCAATTATTTTCCGGTGTTGCGGGCATTGTGCGCCGGATTACCGAATGCCTGAATCAAACGCCCCATGGATTTTTATTTGGGCTGGCGCATTCGGCCAAAGCGGCATGGCTACTTTCCTTTGCTGAACAGGCCATTACCGGAGAGGAAACCAGGCCGGAATTTCTCCAGCGGCTGAATGCGTTGCCCATTGATGTTTTATTTGATTTTCCCGCTGC
>CAMPIG010000489.1 GCA_946886255.1 uncultured Cellvibrio sp.
GGACACCGCCCTTTCACGGCGGTAACAGGGGTTCGAGTCCCCTAGGGGACGCCACGCCCGGACACATCAGTAGTAACCCTTTTCAGGGTGTACCAATAAGCGGGAATAGCTCAGTTGGTAGAGCACGACCTTGCCAAGGTCGGGGTCGCGAGTTCGAGTCTCGTTTCCCGCTCCAATTTCTCTTCTTTTGTCTGCCCTTCAGTTACTAAAAAATCAATGTAAACCAAAGCATTTTGCGCGTTCGTCGCGGTAAGAAAAATCTTTTCCTGCGTGCATGGCTTCATGGCGCAATTCATCGAGCTGCTGGTAGCGTGCTATTTCTTCATCGGGCATAAAATGCAGACAGTCACCGCCAAAAAACCAGAGCAGGTCACGATAAAGTAGCGGCATGAGGTGCGGGTATGTGGTTACTACCCGGCACAGCAATAATTGGCCGGTATGAAGAAAGTCCTGGGTAATATGGTGATCCAGTGACTTTAAATCTGACAGAAATTGCTGATTATCTTCGCTGCAGTCATCACTCGTGAAGGGTGGTTGTTGTTCGATCTGCTCAATAAAAGCATGCAAGAGTTGCAGGTGGTATAGTTGGTAGTCTTGTTCAGGTGAGTTTGTATCTGACATGGCGGGCCTGACGGGTTGATTCAGCACAAGGCATGATTGTGGTAAATGTGATGGAGCTATTATGACAGCTGCGCTTTCGATTAGAAATCTTCGTAAAACCTACGACAACAAATTTGAGGCGCTCAAGGGAATCTCCCTGGATGTGGCGCCCGGCGATTTTTTTGCCATGTTAGGCCCTAATGGTGCTGGTAAATCTACCACGATTGGGATCATCAGTTCGTTGGTACGCAAAACCTCAGGGCAAGTGGAAATCTTCGGCAAGGACATTGATGCCGATTTTTCAGCGGCCAAAAAATTCCTCGGCGTAGTGCCTCAAGAGTTCAACTTCAGTATGTTTGAAAAGGTGGAGGACATTGTCCTGCAGCAAGCCGGTTATTATGGTTTGCCGCGCAGCCAAGCCAAGGCGCAAACCGAAAAATACTTACGGCAATTAAGTTTATGGGATAAGCGGCAAACGCCGGCCCGTATGTTGTCCGGGGGAATGAAACGGCGACTGATGATTGCTCGTGCGCTGGTGCATGAGCCTCGCCTGTTGATCCTTGATGAACCTACGGCTGGTGTAGATATCGAGTTACGTCGCTCCATGTGGGATTTTTTACGAGACATCAACGCGGCCGGAACCACTATTATTCTAACGACCCATTATCTGGAAGAGGCGGAAAGTCTGTGTCGGAATGTGGCGATTATTGATCACGGGGTAATTGTGCAAAATACCAGCGTGCGCAATCTGTTGCAGCAACTGAATAAAGAAGTTTTCATCTTTGATGCCCAGGGCATTATTGAGCAGGCGCCGCTGGTTCAAGGTTATCAGGTGCGTCGCCTGGATGAGCATTCATTCGAGGTTGAGATTGAAAAAGGGCAATCGTTGAATCAATTGTTTGACCAGCTCTCGCAACTAGGTATAAACATTATCAGTATGCGTAATAAGGCCAATCGTCTGGAGGAGTTATTTGTATCCATGGTGAGCAATAGTAAAAAAGCGGAGGAGATGAAAGATGGAGTTTAATCAACAGTGGATTGCTTTTCGTACTATTTTGCGCAAAGAAATTAAACGTTTCACTCGAATTTGGGTGCAAACCTTATTGCCTCCGGCGATTACCATCGCCCTTTATTTTGTGATCTTCGGTAAATTAATTGGCAGCCGTATCGGTGAAATGGATGGCTTTAGTTACATTCAGTTCGTTGCGCCAGGCTTGATCATGATGTCGGTCTTAACCAACTCTTATTCCAACGTGGTATCGTCTTTTTTTAGTGCCAAATTTCAGCGTAGCGTGGAAGAAATTCTGGTATCACCCACGCCTAATTATATTATTTTGCTCGGTTATTGTATGGGTGGTGTTGCTCGTGGTTTGGCGGTTGGGGTGCTGGTTACGTTGTTGTCTTTGGTGTTCACCGACCTCCACGTTTACAGTTGGGGCGTCACCATCGCGATCGTTATCCTTACATCCATGTTGTTTTCGTTGGCCGGTTTTATTAATGCCGTTTATGCCAACAGTTTTGATGATATCTCTATTATCCCCACCTTTGTGCTTACGCCCTTAACCTATCTTGGCGGCGTGTTCTACTCTATTCACCTACTACCGGATTTTTGGCAGGGTGTGTCGCAGTTAAATCCGATTTTGTACATGGTCAATGCGTTTCGTTACGGGATGCTGGGCGTGTCGGATATCAATGTTGCAGGAGCATTCGCCGGCTTGTTGGTGTGTTTGGCAGTGTTGTTTATTATTGGTTTACATTTATTGCGCGTGGGAAAACGTTTGCGCGCGTAAACAATGTTGAGATTATTGTTATGAGTCACGGTATTACCAATAGCCCTTTGGGGCAGCAAACGCAATATGTGTCTGTCTATTCCCCCGAACTCTTGTTTCCCATTCCGCGAGCGGCTTCGCGCGAATCATTGCTATTAAATACCGATCACCTACCGTTTTATGGGGTTGATGTGTGGACTGGTTATGAGCTTTCCTGGCTGGATGGGCGCGGCAAGCCTGTCGTGGCTGTTGCGGAATTTCGAATTCCCTGTATCAGTCGGGCGATAATTGAGTCCAAGTCGTTTAAATTGTATTTGAACTCTTTTAATCAAACCCGGTTTACCGATGCTGCCGACGTTTGTGCAACACTGGAAAAAGATTTATCCGCTGCGGCGGACGCTGTTGTTCAGGTTTCTCTCAAGCCCTTGTCCGTTGATAAATTGATGCACATTCAGACACTGGAAGGTTACTGTCTTGATGAGCTGCCGATAACTATTGACACCTACCATCCAGAGCCTGGTTTATTGCAGGTTCATCCGCAAACCCAAGCCGATGAAACGTTGGTTAGCCATCTACTGAAAAGTAACTGCCCGGTGACCGGTCAACCGGATTGGGCAAGTGTGCAGATCCGTTATGCTGGTGCGCAGATTGATCATGAAGGATTGTTGCGCTATATCGTGTCATTTCGCGAACACCAGGATTTTCATGAGCACTGTGTCGAGCGGATGTTTGTGGATATTATGGCGCGCTGCCAGCCACAACGGTTGAGCGTATACGCGCGCTATACCCGGCGGGGCGGCTTGGATATCAATCCATTTCGCACGACAGAACCAGCAGAGCAACCGAGCTCGGTGCGTTTGGTTCGTCAGTAATCTGGTCAGCCTCTAAACGATCACTTTATCGCGCAGGCGCTCTGCAGCTTTTTCGAGGGAATCGATAACTTTTTCCTTGTCATAATTGCGGATCTTGTCGAGATCCAGGTACATGGAAAATCCTTCCGCTCGCTCTTCAAAGTAACTCTGGTTTCTACCTAATTCCTTACGGAAATCCACGACTTGATACACTTTGACCGGAAGGGCAAA
>CAMPIG010000490.1 GCA_946886255.1 uncultured Cellvibrio sp.
GCGCGAGTACCGAACGTTGCAGATTTTCGACATAATTTTCCGATTTTATGGCTGTTGATTGCCGCCCTTGGGACAGTAAATCAAAAACTTCATTATTTAGTGTGGCAGGTGCCGCATCATCCAAATGCCTTAACGCACCCACTCGCCCTGCAGGCACCGCACCCAACACTTCCAAGCCCAAGGATAAATCACTGGCCGTGGTTTGGCGTGCAGCGTTGTAGTAGTCGCCTTGGTATTGATCCAGTATCGCATTAGTCCGGGTTTGTTGGCGCTCATCATAGATTTCGCCGACATATCCCACGGGATCAAACAACATCCGCTGTGTGCCAAGGGATATAGCTTCCGCACCTTCCAGCGGGTTTTGGAGCAAATAGGATATACCACCCGCTAAACTTGCCCCAACATCCATCACACCCGCCATTTCACCGCCGAATTGGTCGACGCTGTTTTTAAGCGTCATTGTCTGGCGGAAATTCTGTTCGTAGAACTGCCCTTGCAAGGAGAAAGTATTATTTAGATCGTCGCCATTCAGCGTCCGGTTTTCGTAATGATAGCTGTGACTGTTTTGGTAGTCAGTCAAATAACCTTTAATGTCTTCCGCCGTGTAGTTGGAGGGTGGCATATCTTCCGGCAACACGGGAATGTCAGACGTATAAGGACTCGGGCGGTATTCATCGCCCAGGCCGACCAGCGCTTCGGCGAGGTAATCCAGTGCAACGACGTCTTCTTCCCTGCCCGCTTGTGTCTGGGTGCGGTTCCAACTGGCGTCCACGCGCCCGGCGAGTTCTTCTGCCATGCGGCGTTCGGCTTCTTCGGGTGTAATGCCTTCCCGCTCAGCCATTACCGGCGCCATGTTGCGGATGGCTGTCATTTCCTGCGTTATGAGTTGGCGGTGTTCAACCTGAGCACCACCAACTGTATTTGCTCGCTGTGTGCCTTGTTGCATGGCGTTGCTGTTGAGCAAGCTGTGATTGAAATTACTGCCACCGGTGCTATCAAGATTACCGCCCGCCGCTTGATCAATACGGTTAGCGAACTGGTTACCGAAGGCGTTGGCGTGGGCTTCCTGTACTGCGTCATTCTTGCCACCAGTTTGCAGAGTTTTGGTTTCAATCACTTCATGGCCCAGCGTGTTCACCATGCTGGTTTTGCTCGCGTCACTGGCATCAATAAAAATATTGCCGTATTCGCTATGGCCTTGCTGGATCACTGTGCCGCCTTTGACATCGGTGAGGATGGTGTCTTGCAGCGCTGTGCTGGTGGTATTGCCGGCATCGTACAGGCTGATGTCGCTGAGGCTTAAACCGAATTTGTTTTGTGCGAGGTGGCCGAGTTCGCTCATGGCTTGCGCGTATTGATCGCCGTCGCCACTTTTTAATCCTTCCAGGATGGGAGCGTTGTCCGGGTTGCGCAGTAGATCATTTTTGAGTTGCGTGGCCTGCGCGTTGTTGTGCAGAGTTTCCCAAAAATTCAGCAGGCCCAATGCTTGGTCATTGGAGAGCGTTTCTGATGCGCGGTAGATGTCTTCGCCAAATTCATAACTGTCGACAAAGTTATTTTTGATTTCTTTTCTACCTTCCTCACTCAACATCCGGTGATCAATCGCCAGATCCACATTGCCTTCCTGCCGTTCCACACTCCACAATTCTTTGGTGGTGTTGGTGGTATCGCGGTTTAAGCCGGTCAGGGATTCATGCGGATTTTCTTCGCTATCGGTTTTACCACCAATGGTGATATTGCCGGTGCCCAAAGTCGCCAGCGCTTTGCTTGCATCGTATTGCGAGTTGTTGCTGTAGGTGATGTTGCTGGTGTTGGGATCGAGTTCGCGGCCCTGACTGTCGGTAGCGAGTTGCTGGTTTTGTGAGGCTTCTGTCGCGGTGGTGCCGCCGACATTCAGGCTGGTGCTGATGCCGCCGCTGGTCTGGTTGCTTTGGTGGGTATCGCGCAGATCAGTAAAACTGAGGCTGCCGGTGTTGAGGTTCAGGTTGCCCAGGTCGTTGCCGTTTTCGTCAATGGTGGCGATGGTGGCAGCGGTAATTTGTGTGTTGCCTGCGACGGTAATATCCGCCGTGCCGCCAGAGGTTAATGAGCTGCGCACGGTTTCGCGGGTGTTGCTCATGCCGTTGCTGGCGTTGATGCCGCCGTGAGCGTGCTGTTGTTGATGGTGGTGTGGGTTTCGCTATTTTTGCTGCGGCTGAAACCCGCGTTCACGCTTACGTCAGAAACCTGTAATATCTTGTAATTGCATTTACCAAAATAAGATTGACTAATAAACCGAGCAGTCAATTACTAACCGATCTTAAAAAGCCAATCCAATTATGGCACCCTAGCCATCCATCAGATCAAATACTTAGTACTATATTGCTTATCGTTTCAAACAATAATCGATAGGAATAGTCTTTGCTGAATGATGGTTAGTAATATTAGATTCGTGCCGTTAGCTTTAGATTATAAGTGGGCGCTTCAGTTACGTGTTAATGTGTATTAAGAGATAGATAAGATGGCAAAAAGAAATATCGTTAGCGTAGGAATGGACATCCCTGGTGTTGATATTGATCGAATTAGCCTGATGTCAAAAGCTTCATTGCTAGATTTTGACATCATAATAATTGATCCAAATATCTATGAATTCTACGGTTATGGCTTTGAAGATTATCAAGGTAAGCCGTGCCTAGATGACACCAGCTCTTTTCGCTTAAAGGAATACTTAGAACATTGGAGGAGAGAGATTTTAGAGGCGATCAGAGCTGGCAAGAATGTTTTCTTATATCTTAATATGGAGCAAGAGGTTTTTATCGCTACAGGAGAAAAAACATACTCTGGAACAGGTCGAAATCGACACACTACTCGCCATGTGACTTTAATATCAAACTATCGGATAGTGCCAGGCGGTATAAAAGCGACCAACTCCAATGGCTCATCTATGACATTATCAGATAAGAATAGCGAACTAGCGCACTACTGGAATGAACTTGGTTCCGTGTCGGAATTCAGGTTATTTCTTGATAGCAATCAGATAAAGCCGACTGTTCAGACGAAAAATGGCTCCAAAGTGGTAGGGGCAACAATTCAATATAGTAATGCCGATGGATGCTTATTTCTCATGCCGTATGTTAGCTTTTCTGAGGAAGATTTCACATACATAAATGAGGAGGATGAAAAGGAATATTGGAATGAAGAAGCCTGTATTTTAGGAAGAAAATTATTAAGCTGTATATGCTCACTAGACAAGTCAATAAAATCATCGGTGGGCTTATCAGTGGTTCCCGACTGGGTAACGCAGGACAAGTATCTACTTCCAAAAGAAAAATTAATACGTGAAAAACTAGCTATTGTTGAAAATAGCCTCGAGAGACTTCAACGGACAAAAGAAAAGCATGAGCAAAGCATTTCTGATGAATCCGTTCTCAAAAGACTAATCTATGAAAGCGGGAGACCTTTAGAG
>CAMPIG010000491.1 GCA_946886255.1 uncultured Cellvibrio sp.
GTATATAAGTTACTGTGCCCAAACGCTCATGCGCCAGATTGACACATATCTTTGACGGTTTATTCGTCATCGCTTTCCAACCAACGGTACAAGGTACGACGCCCGATGCCGAGAATTTCCGCAGCGCGACGCTTATTGCCATCGACCTGTTGCAGCACATAGCGAATGTAATCCTGTTCTATTGTCTCCAGCGGCACTAGCTGACCCTCCACTATTGGCGGTTGCCAGCGGCTTTCCAGGGTATCCAGCGGTGTGATAGCGATGGACTGCACGCGTTCAGGCAGATGCTCCACCTCGATTTGCCGGCCAGCGCAAAAGGTAACCGCCCGCTCGATCATATTGGCCAGCTCACGCACATTGCCGGGGAAGGGATAAGCTTTCAAACGCAGCAGCGCCTCACCGGAGATACCTTCCACCGGCTGCTCGCGGCGGAGGTTTAGTTGCTTGAGGTGATAGCTGATCAAGCGCTCCAGATCCCCGACCCTGTGTCGCAAAGGCGGCACCTCCACGGAAAAGGTTTCGAGTCGATAGTACAAGTCTTCCCGGAAACGGCCAGCGCTGACTTCCTCGGTCAGCTGGCGGTTGGTGGCGGCGATAATCCGCACATCCAGTTCCTGTTCCCGGTTGCTGCCCACCGGACGCACGCGGCCATCCTGCAAGGTACGCAACAGGCTCGACTGCATCTCCAGCGGCATTTCGCCGATTTCATCCAACAACACCGTGCCGCCGTTTGCAGCGGCGAATAATCCTTGCCGCGCTTTATCCGCCCCGGTAAAGGCGCCAGCGGCATGACCGAACAGTTCGCTCTCCAGCAGACTGGCAGGAATGCCGCCACAGTTGATTGCTACAAAGGGTTTGTCGCGGCGGGGACTTTCGTTATGCAACGCCCGCGCAACCAACTCTTTGCCCACGCCGCTCTCCCCCGTGATCAACACCGGTCCCTCGGCTTGGGCAATCTGACGCAAGAGGGCAAACAACTGGCGCATGGCACTGCTACCGCCAATCATGCCGTGGAATTCACCTTCATCCAGCAGCCGACGATAGTAGGCCACCTCCTCCTGTAAACGCTGGCGTTGCAGAGTCCGCTCGACGCACAAACGCAGGTGATCAAGATCCAGGGGTTTAGTGAGGAAATCATCGGCGCCGCGTTTGAGCGCATCGACTGCCTGATCAATGGTGCCGAAGGCAGTAATGGCGATAAATCCCGGTTTGAGGGGCAGCTGATTTACATTTTCCAGCAGCGTCAGTCCATTGCCATCGGGCAGGCGCAGATCGCTGACAATCAATTGGGGAAGCTGCGTCTGTAAAAATGCCCGCGCGTCCTGGATACCGCTACAGGCGGTGCAATGGTGTCCTGCCTCTTCCAATTCTTCCAGCAGAAGCTGACGCAAGTCGGGATCATCCTCGACTAACAACACATCAATAGGCGGCGACTTAGTCATGTTCAGTTTCCGTTTGAGGTTGATTAATCGGCAGGTGCAGACTGAATTTGGCACCACCCCACTCACTGTCACCGACGGCGATTCGGCCGCCGTGTTCACTGACCACCGCATCGACCACTGCCAATCCCAGGCCGGTGCCGCTGCTCTTGGTGGTAAAGAAGGGTTCCAACAACCGACTTTGATCCGCTTCATCAATACCGGGGCCGTCGTCCTCCACAGTGAATGCCAGCCATCCCGGTTCGGTCGTGCGCCAATCCAGCCGGACACGTCCGCCCGGCGCCGCCTGGATGGCATTGCGCAACAGGTTGATCAAGGCCTGCTCCAGGCGCAAACGATCACCGTGAAGAATGAGCGGCGTATCCTGACCCGCCATTACCATCTGCACTTGCTGTTGTTGTCGCTCCATATCCACCTGGGCCAGCGAGGAGTGCACCAGATCGAAAACCCGAACCTCGCTCGCCACCGGTTTAACCGGACGGGCGAAATCCATAAGTTGGCGAATGATGCGTTCCATGCGTTGTAACTGTTGGCGAATCTGATGTAGCACACCGGCACTTTGCTCGTCAGCCCGGCGCAACTCGCGCTGGGCTTTGCCGTCCGCCACGCTGAGCGGCGTGCCTAATTCGTGGGCCACACCCGCCGCAAAGCGACCGATAGCGGCCAATTTTTCCGTTTGCTGCAAACGACTTTGCAGTTCGTATTCCCGTTCGCGCCGCTCGCGCAATTCCTGTTCGGAGGCCACGATGCTGTCGAGCATCTGGTTAAAGCCCTGCGCCAGAAAACGAATTTCAGACGGGCCGTCTACCGCCACCCGGTGTTGCAGTTCACCCGCTGCGATCATCTCCATATCTTCGCGCATTCGATGGATATGGCGCCCCACCGCTCGCTGGTAACCAACCCAGATAAGCCCCGTAACCAGCAGGGTGGATAACACGAGCATGGCGATGGCATTCGCGCGAAATTCATCAACGCGACGAGAAAAATCACTGCCGCGACGGGTGACCTGTAAAAGTCCGATACTATTTTCACCGCTGTCCGTCAGCGGCAAAAAATAAGAAAACACTTCCTCACCACCCACTTTGTCAAATTCACCTTGCTCGTCACCCTTATTCGCCAGATCTACCGCTTCGCGATCCTGCACCCGCGCTTTGGATGAGCCACTGGTGGAAATACGTCGGCCGTCTTTGTCATACACATACACGGCGTAGACTTTGTCGATATCGAAGATGGAGGTCACGCTACGCTGTAAAGTGCCCGAGTGCCCATGTTGCAGCGCATGACTCAGCGGAAGACGAATAGCGCGCGCCAACAATTCAATTTCTTCTTCCATTGCCGCCTCGGCGCTGGCTTCCAGACGGTACAAACCGTACCAACCCGTCGCGACAATGGTGATCAGGAACGGCAATAAGACAAACACCAGCAAGGCGGCGCGTATGTTGTAAAACGCGATTTTTTTAAATGAAAACATAGGCAGTGAGGTGTGTGAGAGTGAAGCTTAATCCTAACACACACACAAAAAGCGCTGCTCCACGAATGGAGAGCGCTACATAAGCGAAGTGAAGATCAGGCGGATTTACGCAAGTGATAAATAGCGGTTTCACCAAATAGATTAGGCGCAATATCTTTCAAAGTATGTAGCGATTGCTCGTTAACGACCTGACGATTGATTACCTGAATATTCTTTTCGCGACACAAGACTTCAAAATCCTTGAAGGTACAAAAATGGATGTTGGGTGTGTCGTACCACTCATAAGGTAAAAGGTCGGAAACCGGCATACGTCCGCGCGTGGCGAGGTAAAAACGCGCCTTCCAATGACCGAAGTTCGGGAAGGTCACGATACATTCCTTGCCCACACGCAACATTTCATCCAACACCAGATGAGGAAAGTGCAGGGTTTGCAACGCCTGGGTCATCAGTACTGTATCGAAACTTTTATCGGAAAAATTTCCCAATCCGCGATCCAGGTTTTGTTCGACAACATTTAACCCTTTATCGA
>CAMPIG010000492.1 GCA_946886255.1 uncultured Cellvibrio sp.
AGCTGAGCATTCATTTTTACTAACTGCGATGAATAAGAGGTAGGCAAGTTGAAAATCAACACCACAAATACCATCAAGTTAAACAAGAATAACTTGAGTCTGGCAATCGGTAGAACTATCGTGGGCGCCGCACTGGCGACAGGGTCCATTCACACAATGGCGCAAGCTCCGAGTGAGTCACAGCCATTCCTGGAGGAAATCGTTGTTACCGGTGGTTACGCAAAAAGTCTTGAACAAGCTATCGACATTAAGCGTTCTTCCGTTGGATTTTCTGATTCAATCGTTGCCACCGACATCGCCGATTTCCCCGAACAAAACCTGGCAGAAGCTCTGCAACGTATGCCCGGTGTCACCATCGAACGTAATAAAGGTTTGGGTAGCCGCGTTAATGTGCGCAGTTTGCCTAGCGAATTCACTCATGTTTCTATCAATGATCTGGCAACAGCCTCAGGCAGTGGCGGTCGCGATGTTGAGTTCGATATTTTCGCCTCTGAAATTATTCAAAGCGTCACCGTACAAAAATCCCCTACCGCTGCGGATGAAGAAGGCGGTATCGCGGGTTCAGTACTGATTTCTACGGCACGTCCGTTTGATTACAACGAGCCAAAATTTGTTGTATCCGCTGAGGCTGCTCATAATTCAATCTCCGAAGAGGTTGATCCGAAAATTTCTTTCCTGGCCAGCAACACCTTCGGCAACTGGGGGGCTTTGGTGTCTTTCTCGGCGGCTGAGCGTACCAACAGAACCGATTCAAATTCCGGTATCAATTTTCGCCCGCTGTCACGCTGGACTGAAAAGACCGGTTCATCACAGTGGCAATCGGATCAAACGATTGAAGTACTTGAGCGTGATACCGGTGTAGTGATCACCGATCCGTTTGATACCGAGCAAACCAATCGCGTGGTATTTCACGATAAAGTAGGTGATCGTGCTTACTTGAATGAACAGGAAAAATGGGGAGCCACAGCGTCCTTTCAATTTCAGCCCAGCGGTAATTTCAGCCTGACCTTCGACGCCATGCTTGGCGGTTACGACAATACCGAAGACGAGTATGATGCGGCGGCTTATACGGCATCCAGTATCAGTGCTTTGGAAACCGTGCATGAATTTGATAGTACGACCTTGGCTGAGCACGGTATTGTCGTGCTGCGCGATGTGTCTTATGCGGCCACTCAACACGAATTTCTGAGCAAAGAAAACGTCCATAAAACCGACTACAGCCAGTACAGCTTGAGCATGGACTGGGAAATTGCCGGCTGGATTATTGAAGGCTTGGTCGGTTACTCTGGTGCAGAAAAAACTTCCGATACCAGTAACCTGAAGCACGTTGCATTTGCACCTTCGCGCTCACGTTTTACGTCAACCGGTGGTGTAACCGTCGTTAGCGACAATCCGGACAGTATCGACATGTATAACTCGCCCGAGAGTTATCTGTTCGATTCGTATGAAGTAAACCTGGAGGACATCCAGGACGATAAATCTGCTGCACAGCTGGATTTTATCAAGCCGCTGCAATTGGATTTCCTGCCGGTATTGGACCAGGTGCAATTCGGTGTACGCTACACGGATAAATCCAAAGAACGTAACCGTGGCACAACCAACGTCAGAGGCCCGGAGGAAGGTGATACGTCCTGGCGCAATGAGCGCACCTTACAGGACAGCGAATTAACGCCGATTTCCGATCTGGTTCCCGGTGGTGAATATTTGTCTGAATCATCCAACAGCCCGAGCTGGTCGCAAGTTTCCAACAGTTATGCGCGCAGCGAATTCCGTTACGATGGATTCGGTGTGGACTTCGCTGATAGCGAATACTACCGCGTTGACGAAGAAGTGTTGAGCCTTTATGCCATGGCCGATTTCAAATTTGATATCGCTGACATACCGGTATTGATTAATGCAGGTGTGCGTTCGGTGGATACCTCCGTGTTGTCTTTCGGCTACCACCAGGTGCAGAATTCAGACGGTTCTACTGGCTATACCCCGAGGCCAATCTCCAAAGAAGGTAATTATACCGACGTATTACCCAGCCTGAATATGACCGTGGAGCTGACTGATTCCCTATTGCTGCGCGCTGCCGCGTCGGAAACCTTGATGCGCCCGGCGTTGGGTGATATTGCTTACAAACGCACCGTCAGCGTCAACGATTTTAAATACTACGATGGCAATCCGGATCTCAAACCAACCTATGCCGATCAATGGGAAATCGGTCTGGAATGGTATATGGATGAAGGCGTGTTATTCGCAGCCTCGTATTTTGAAAAAGAAATTGAAGGTGTTGTACGCGAATCGTTGACGGGTATCGTCAGAGACGTTATCAAATACAATGCCAACGGTACCGTCGATGGCACCTATGACTTCGAGATTTATCAGAAGGTAAATGCTGAAGGTGCTTATGATGTTTCCGGTGTGGAATTGATCGCACAATTCCCCTTGAACATCATTCACGTGTCTCTGGACGGTTTCGGTATCAACGCCAACCTCACCATGCTGGATAACTCACTGACCGGTGAGTCTGATCTGGATATTCCGGCACCACCGGAAGGTTTGGCTGATGAAACCTATAACCTGACCGCGTACTACGAGAATGAAAAGTTTGATGCGCGTGTCTCCTACAACTACAAAGACAAGTATGTGGAATATATCGCAAGCGATATGTACCCGGTTTACCGTGATGCTTACGGCCAAACCGATATGGCCTTGGGTTATCAGGTCACGGACAACGTGAAGATAACGCTGGAAGGTATCAACATCACGGATGAAGAAACCTCTGCTTACACGATTGATCCATCTTTCCCGAGTATGTACGAGTTCTCTGGTCGTCGTATCAGCCTTGGTGTAAGAGCTGACTTCTAATTTTTCAGCAATTCCTAAGCTAAACAAGGATGCCCGCAATGGGCATCCTTTTGTATTTCAGCGTGAATCATCAGTGCTACCCCTGCTACTGCAAGTTAAGATAATCATTGGCGAAATCATTCGTCTCGATGCTAACGATTTATTTATGAGCCTTGCAGGCCCGGTTGCTGTCGCTTATGCCGAGTCGGTGATTCCCGACGCAGCGCTAAATACCCAAGAGAAGTGGTTAATAAAATTCGCTCAACTTCCGTTAAGATCAGGGTTGATGCTTTTGCAATTAAATCAATGTGCCTATTCGCACAGACTCAACCGCGAGCTATCACTGACCATGCGGCATGATCTGCCGCCCATATTTATTGATACAACTCAGCCAAGGCGATGGCAGGAGTGTGTCAATTTCCTGAACTCCTCACACACACCACCGGCGGCAAATTCAAAAACACTATCAGGACCAGGTGAGTTTGATGCCGTTTTCCCCTGCATTTCGTGAACGTTTACAGCGCCTTCAGCGCAATCATCTTCTTGTTGCTCTAGTGCTGGCTGGCTTGTTGATTATCTGGCTGGCCAGTGGCGATTTCTTGCGTGC
>CAMPIG010000493.1 GCA_946886255.1 uncultured Cellvibrio sp.
GCTTCGGTAATGACGGTGACATTGGGTAAGCTGGTTAATTTACGTTGCAGCACCGCATCAGCACGCAGCTTTGAATCAAATTCAATCAGCGTGACATGAGCAACGATGCCGGCCAAATCAATGGCAGCTTCTACACCGGAATTGCCGCCGCCAATCACTGCGACGCGTTTGCCTTTGAATAAAGGGCCATCACAGTGTGGACAATAGGCAACGCCTTTACCGCGATATTCTTTTTCGCCGGGAACGTTCATCTCTCTCCAGCGTGCGCCGGTCGCGAGAATAACGCTTTTGCTTTTCAAGCTGGCACCGCTGGCCAGTTTGACTTCAATCATCTCGCCGGGAATTAATTGCTCTGCGCGTTGCAGGTTCACAATATCCACGTCATATTCTTTAACGTGTTGTTCCAGCGCCGATGCCAATTTTGGGCCTTCGGTTTCTTTTACTGAAATAAAGTTTTCGATAGCGAGTGTATCGAGCACTTGTCCGCCGAAACGTTCGGCTACAACGCCGGTGCGGATACCTTTGCGCGCTGCATAAATTGCAGCCGCTGCGCCAGCGGGTCCACCACCGACCACTAACACATCGTAAGCCGGTTTTTCGCTCAGTGCTTCGGCTTCGCGTTCGGCTGCGCCAGTGTCGACTTTGGCAAGGATTTCTTCCACTGTCATGCGGCCCTGGCCAAAGTGTTCGCCGTTCACAAACACGGTGGGCACAGCCATGATTTGGCGTTTATCCACTTCGCTCTGGAACAAGGCGCCGTCGATCATGGTTGCAGTGATGTTGGGATTTAACGCGGCCATTAAATTCACAGCCTGCACCACGTCCGGACAGTTGTGGCAGGACAGTGAGACAAATACCTCGAAATGAAACTGGCCATCGATCGCTTTAATTTGCTCGATGACCTTGGCATCCGTCTTTGGCGGATGGCCGCCGCTGTGCAATAACGCAAGCACCAGCGAGGTAAATTCGTGGCCCATGGGAATACCGGCGAAATGAATGCGCCCGGTTTCACCTTGTGCGCCGACACTGAAGGAAGGTTTGTACGCGGCATCACCCTCTTTACGAACACTGACCTTGTCCGACAAGGTTGCGATATCGTCCAACAGGCTCAGCAGCTCCTCGCTTTTGGCGCTGGCGTCAGTGGTAGCGACCAACTCAATAGGGCGTTGCAGTTTTTCCAGATACGCTTTCAGCTGGCCTTTGATTGTCGAGTCGAGCATGGTGATCTCCGTTTAAATTTTTTGAAGCCCGCTTTGGGGGCGGGCTTTTTCAAAAGCAATTGTGTTGCAGTTCCGTGTAACGTTTGTTGTAAAAAATTGATTAAATTTTGCCAACCAGATCCAGTGACGGAGCCAAGGTTGCATCACCTTCTTTCCACTTGGCTGGACAAACTTCACCTGGGTGAGCCGCAACGTATTGAGCCGCTTTTACTTTGCGCAACAGTTCAGATGCGTCACGACCGATACCGCCAGCATTAATTTCGATGATTTGAATCTTGCCTTGCGGGTCAATTACAAACGTACCGCGATCCGCCAGACCTTCTGTTTCGATCATCACACCGAAGTTGCGTGTGATGGCGCCAGTTGGGTCACCGATCATCGGGTACTGAATCTTGCCGATAGTTTCGGAGCTGTCGTGCCAGGCTTTGTGGGTGAAGTGTGTGTCGGTGGACACGGAATAAATTTCCACGCCCATTTTTTGGAATTCCGCGTAATTATCAGCCAGGTCACCCAGCTCGGTGGGACACACGAAAGTGAAGTCAGCAGGGTAGAAAAATACTACCGACCATTTACCTTTCAGATCAGCTTCGGTTAGGTGAACGAATTTTCCCTGATGGTAAGCCTGAGCGCTGAAGGGTTTGATCTCGGAATTGATTGTCGTCATAGAGAATACTCCTGATGTCTGTGGGGGAATTGATTTGACGAGGCACAGAGTAGGGTGTTGACGATGATAGTACTAATTGAATAAGCGAATTGTTTTGATAATTAAAAACTATATTGAAAGGCTGATTGGGAGAAGCTATTTCCCTGATTGGCGGAATATATGAGAGCAAGCAATGAAGAATTGCCGAGAAATGTTCTTCTTAAGGATGCGATTTCGCATAAGCGAGGTTGGGGCGCTCTTGCTCGGTAGCCCCACATATTCAGAATAATCTTGACTCCATACGACTTTAATTGCGATCTACGATAACCTGCAAAACACTTTCACAATTGTCATATATTATTACAGAATCTCTGCTTATTTTTGATAGGATTTCTCCTCAGCGTCAATGGCAGCAAACCCTGCGTTAACCATTTGATGGCCTCTCAGCCCGCTGTATCAAATATTTCCGCACATTATAAAAATCAAACCATGGAGAATTTGTATGTTAATTAAAACGTTTTTCAACAAAGCCCTGCTTCTCATCGCCGTCGCGGTTTTTGCGTCTTCGTCCTTCGCGCAGATTTCCAATGGACGTTACATCATCACTAACCAGCTGAGTGGTAAAGCGCTGGATGTTATTAACCGGAGCCAGGATGACGGCGCCAACATTATTCAATGGACTTACCTGGGCGCGACGAATCAGCAGTGGGACGTTACCAACCTCGGTAATGGATACTATTCCATTCGTGCCGCGCACAGTGGCAAGTCAGTAGATGTATTTGAATGGAATAGTAACGATGGCGCGGAGGCGCGTCAGTGGACCTGGTTGAACGGCGAAAATCAGCATTGGGCTATCGATAACGTGGGTAATAATACCTACGCGATTACCTCCCGTTTTTCCGCCAAGGCGCTTGAGGTATTTGAGTTCAATACGGCGGATGGTGGCGATATTCGTCTGTGGACTTATTGGGGTGGTGCCAGCCAACAATGGCGTTTCGATCCGGTCTCTTCGGGTGGAGGCAATAACGGCAGCATTACCGGCGCAATCTGTAACTCAACCGGAAGCACCCCGGTTTCATCCACCATTCGTGTGACGAGTGGCACTTACGATGGTGGTTGCCGGACGTTCAACCCCACGTCTGCCTTAGGCGATGGCGGTCAAAGCGAAAGCCAGCAACCGGCATTCCGTGTCGAGAACGGTGCGACCTTGCGTAATGTGATTATTGGTAATAACGGTGTTGATGGTATTCACGTTTACAACGGCGGTACTCTGGAGAACATCCGTTGGACCAACGTCGGTGAGGATGCGATGACCATTAAATCGTCCGGCACGGTGAATGTTCGCAATATCTCCGGCTACAACGGGGAAGACAAATTTATTCAAGTTAATGCAGCATCGACGCTGAATGTATCCAATTGTGTCGTTGACCGGATGGGTAAATTCCTGCGGCAGAATGGTGGGACTACATTTAGAGCTGTGGTAAATGTTGATCGTTGCCAGATCTCCAATATGAACGAAGGTATCTTCCGCAGCGACAGCCCAAACAGTCAGGCCAGAATTACCAACAGCCGC